>JARFQQ010000061.1 GCA_029287695.1 Gammaproteobacteria bacterium
ACACTGGAACTGGTCATCGGCACCCACCGGTGAGATAATCGGAACTCATGAGCGCTGCCAATCTGCAACTCGACGATAACAACAAGATGCGGCACTTTCTCTCGATCGAGGGGTTGAGCCGCGAACATCTCATCCGTATTCTCGATACAGCCGAGTCTTTCCTCAACCTCAGCGACAGATCCGTCAAGAAAGTCCCGGCACTGCGTGGCAAGGCTGTTGCAAACCTCTTCTTCGAGAACAGCACGCGTACCCGGACAACCTTCGAACTCGCCGCGAAACGCCTCTCGGCCGATGTCCTCAATCTCAATATCGACACCTCCGCAACGACCAAGGGTGAATCCCTGCTCGACACGCTCAGGAACCTCGAGGCCATGCATGTCGACATGTTCGTCATCCGGCACAGTGAGAGCGGAACGGCACACTTCTTCGCCAGGCATGCACAACCCGGTGTCAGCATCATCAACGCCGGGGACGGGCAACATGCGCATCCGACCCAGGCCATGCTCGACATGTTCACGATCCGGCAGCACAAGGGCGATTTTACGCCGCTCAAGGTCGCAATCATTGGCGACATCCTGCATTCACGCGTTGCCCGGTCCCAAATCCTTGCCCTCAATACTCTCGGCGTATCCGAAGTCCGGGTTGTCGGACCGAAGACGCTGCTACCGATAGATACACGGGAGAGTCTTGGCGTTCATGTCTTCCATGACATCGAGGAAGGTATTACGGATGCTGATGTCATCATCATGCTGCGCCTTCAAAAGGAGCGTATGACAGGCGCGTTGCTGCCCTCGGAACACGAATTCTTCCAGCGTTATGGCCTCACGGAATCCAGACTCAAACTGGCCTCGCCCGATGCCATCGTGATGCATCCCGGGCCAATCAACCGTGGCGTCGAAATGGAGACGGTCGTCGCGGACGGCAAGCAGTCTGTCATCCTCCAGCAGGTCTCCTACGGTATTGCCATTCGCATGGCGATCCTTTCCATGACCATGCAGCCGAGGGGGGAAACGTCATGAAAAGGATACTCATCGCCGGCGGACGGCTGCTTGACCCGGCCAACGACCTCGACATGACCGGTGATCTCTGCATTGCCGATGAAAAGATTGTCGCGATCGGAAAGGCTCCCGAGGGCTTCAATGCGGATGTAAAAATCGATGCTGCTGACAAGCTTGTCATCCCGGGTGTAATCGACCTCAATGCACGACTGCGAGAACCGGGACTCGAGCACAAGGGCACGATCGTTTCCGAGACGATTGCCTCGGCAAGTGGCGGAATCACGACCGTCATCTGCCCGCCTGACACATCACCCGTGATCGATACACCGGCAGATGCCGAACTGATCCGTCGTCGCGCCAAACAGAGCGCCCACGCACGGGTGCTTTCTGTCGGCGCACTCACCATGGGCCTTAGCGGCGAACAGCTTACGGAGATGTCTTCACTGCAGGTCAGTGGCTGCATCGCTGTCAGCAATGCCCGCAAACCCATGCGGGATAACCTCGTTTACCGCCGCGCCATGGAATACGCAACGACCTGGGATCTTCCGATTTTCGTGGTACCCAACGACCACAGGCTGGCAAACAGTGGCTGCGCTCACGAAGGCCGTGTTGCCAACCGCCTGGGGTTACCGGGGATCCCCGCATCCGCCGAGACTGTCGCAGTTGCCACGACACTCGAACTCGCCCAGCAGACAGGGGCACGTATCCATTTCCAGACACTCTCGAGCGCACGCTCGATTGCCATGATTCGTGACGCACAGCAGCAGGGTGTCAGGGTCACGGCCGATGTTGCGGCGCACCAGCTTCACCTGACAGAGATGGACATCGACGGCTTCGACGGTAATTGTCATGTACTCCCGCCGTTGCGCACGCTGCAGGATCGCGACAGCCTGCGCCAGGCTGTTGCAGACGGCACGATCAATGCGATTTGCTCATCCCACGAACCACACGAACCTGATGCCAAGCTCGCCCCCTTTCCGGCAACAGAGCCCGGTATTTCGGCGATCGAATCGCTTCTGCCGCTGACCTTGCGGCTGGTCGATGAGAAAGTCATCAGCCTGACGAGGGCAATCGAATTACTGACCTCCGGACCTGCGGCCATCGCGGGACTTCCGTATAGCAGATTGCGCACCGGCTGTGAGGCCGACATCTGTATTCTCGACCCGGAAGCCAGCTGGGAATTCAGGGCATCACAACTGGCAAGCAGCGGTCACAACACCCCGTTTGATGGCTGGTTCTTCAAGGGCCGTGTCACCCATACATTCTTCGCCGGCAGACTCACCTTCAGTCTCGAGGAGACAGCATGAGTAGCAGCAGCCGCAATACCATCTTTGTGGAAGATGCCCTGGTTCTCTCTCATGAAAGCTTCGACGGAGAGCAGTTCATCCTGCGTGTCATGGCGCCAAAATGCGCAGCGCATGCCGTGGCCGGCCAGTTCGCGCATCTTCAGTGTGATCCGCAACGGCCGATGCGTCGCCCGATATCGATCATGCGTGTTTCCGCCAGCGAAGGATGGGTTGATTTTCTTTACAAGCGGCTTGGCGAGGGCACAGCTCTGCTGGCGACCAGGAAGCCCGGCGAATCGATCAGCATGTTTGGCCCCATCGGCAAACCCTTCTCCGTGCAGCGCAGCCGCCCTCTTCTGATCGGGGGCGGTGTCGGCATGCCACCGATGATCTTCCTGGCAGAGGAACTCAAGAATCACGGTGTGAAACCCTTTGTGATCCTTGGTTCGGAGGTTCCCTTCCCGTTCACACCACGCCCGTCACAACACATGCTCGAGGGCCTGCCGGCGGGGGTGATTGCCTGCATGCCGCTGCTCGACGACTGGGGAATACCCTCACGCCTGGCGTCACAGCAGGAGTTCGCAGGGTGTCACAGGGGCTATGTCACAGACCTCGCCCGCAGCTGGCTTCAAACGCTTGCAAATGATGAACTTGCCGAGGTGTCACTGCATGCCTGCGGTCCGCATCCGATGCTGGAAGCGGTCGTGCGTCTTGCCGGGGAATTTGGCCTGCCGGTCGAGGTTTCACTCGAGGAGTTCATGGCATGTGCAGTCGGCGGTTGCGCAGGCTGCGTTGTCGAGGTAGAGGAAGAGACCGGGCCCGAGATGCGGCGTGTTTGCGTCGACGGGCCGGTATTCGACGGCTATCGCGTCTTCAGGTGAAGAACGCCACCTGACGGTTACCTCTCCCGGAAACGCATTCAGCCGAAGAGGCTCCTGGGATCCTCCTCTTCTTCCGAAATCTGGAAATCCCCTTCTTCAATGCCGTCCCCGTCTCCTGACAACTTGATGTCGAGACGTACCTCGTTCGCGGAATCAGCATATCTCAGGGCATCGTCGTAGCTGACCTTGCCCATCCTGTAGAGCTGGGCGAGCGCCATGTCGAAAGTGACCATGCCATGCTCGCCTGAGCGTTTCATGACATCCTTGATCTCGTGGATTTCACCACGGCGGATGAGATCCGCAACGAATGGTGTATTGAGCAGCAGCTCAATCGCCGGCACCATGCGGGAGCCACCATCCGATCGCGGTATGAGCTGCTGACCGACAATCGCTTTCAGGTTGAGCGAGAGATCGAGCAACAGCTGGTTACGGCGATCCTCGGGGAAAAAGTTGATGATCCGGTCGAGAGCCTGGTTGGCATTGTTCGAGTGCAGTGTCGCCATACAGAGATGGCCTGTCTCGGCAAAGGTGATGGCATGTTCCATGGTCTCGCGCGAGCGGACCTCGCCGATCAGAATGACATCCGGGGCCTGGCGCAAGCTGTTCTTCAGGGCGGTCTCGAATGAATCCGTATCGATACCAACCTCGCGCTGGTTGACGATGGACTTGTCGTGCTCGTGGATGTATTCGATGGGATCCTCGACCGTCAGGATGTGAGAAGCACTGTTCCTGTTACGGTGGCCGATCATCGCCGCCTGGGTGGTGGACTTGCCGGTACCCGTTGCACCGACGCAGAGCACCAGGCCGCGCTGGATCATGACGATCTCCTTGAGGATCGTCGGCAATTCGAGTTCCTCGACCGTCGGGATCTCGGTCTCGATATGGCGCATGACAATGCTGGGCGTATCCTTCTGGAAGAAAGCACTGACGCGGAAACGCGCAACGCCTTCCTCGAAGTGGGCAAAATTGGCCTCGCGCTGATCACGGAATCGCTCGAAGAGTTTGCCCGGGAGAAGTCCCTCGATGATTTTCATCGTCTGGGCGGCACTCAGGTTCGATGAACCGACAGGATGCAACATGTTGTTGAGCTTGATACAGGGAGGACGGCCGACGCTGAAAAAGAGATCCGAGGCACCGCGCCTGATCATGAGTTCGAGAAGTGGTCGTATATCCATCTAGAAATCCTCTTTGTTTTCTGCCCGGCTGCGAGCCGTCTCGGAGGTGATGAGCCCCCTGTCGACCAGCTGCCTGAGGTGCTGATCCATCGTCTGCATGCCATCGGCCTGGCCAGTCTGGACCGATGAATACATCTGGGCAAGCTTGTGCTCGCGGATCAGGTTACGAATCGCAGGAGTCGCGACCATGATTTCCCAGGCCGCCAGACGTCCGCCGCCGATTTTCTTCATCAGCGACTGTGATATGACCGAACGGATCGAGTTCGAAAGCATGGAACGCACCATGGCCTTCTCCTCGCCCGGGAAGACATCGATGACACGGTCGATGGTCTTGACGGCCGAGCTGGTATGCAGCGTACCGAAGACAAGATGACCGGTTTCAGCAGCGGTCAGTGCAAGACGGATGGTCTCGAGGTCACGCAACTCGCCGACGAGGATGACATCAGGATCCTCCCGCAAGGCAGCGCGCAACGCATCGGAGAAGCTGTGCGTATGCTCGTGGAGTTCACGCTGGTTGATCAGGCATTTCTTGCTGGTATGCAGAAATTCGATCGGATCCTCGATCGTCAGGATATGTTGCTGACGATGGTCATTAACATGATCGATCATGGCAGCCAGTGTCGTCGACTTGCCTGATCCAGTAACGCCTGTCACAAGAACCAGCCCGTTCTTGACGTCGATGATGTCCCTGAAGACTTTCGGAGCACCGATATCCTCGAGCGTGAGGACACTGGATGGGATAACCCGGAAGACAGCACCGCTGCCACGGTCATGGTTGAAGGCGTTGACACGGAAACGGGCAATTTCAGGCAGCGCAAAGGAAAAATCCACTTGCAACTGCTCTTCGTAAACACGGCGCTGTCGGTCGTTCATGATGTCGTAGATCATGGCATGCACCGTCTCTTGGTCGAGATCGGGCAGCTTGAGCCGTTTCATGTCGCCATCGATTCGAAGCATCGGCGGCAAGCCGGCAGAGAGGTGCAAGTCAGAGGCTTTTTGTTTAACCGTGAAGGTAAGTAATTCTGCGATATCCACTTTTTTATCTATGTAAAATGCTTCCGTAGAACAAAACTTACACCATGACTGGCGGGAATGACAACGGATTACAAAAAAATTAGAGAAAATCTGCAAAATATTCACAAACGCATTGAATTGGCAGCGACTTCATGCGGACGGGAGCCTGCAACAGTCATCCTGCTCGCAGTCAGCAAGACAAAACCGGCCAGCGATATCCGCGCGGCTTTTGACGCAGGTCAGATCCGGTTTGGTGAGAATTACGTGCAGGAAGCGCTGGATAAGATGGAGCATCTCCGGGATCTCCCGATCGAATGGCATTACATCGGAGGCATCCAGAGCAACAAGACACGCCAGATCGCACACGCTTTTGCCTGGGCCCACGGCGTTGCCTCCCTGAAACATGCCAGGCGCCTCTCCGAACAAAGGCCAGAGGAGATGCCGCCGCTCAACCTCTGCCTGCAAGTCAACATCAGTGGCGAGTCGAGCAAGCAGGGTGTCTCACCCGAAGAAGTACCGGCGCTTGCGAGGGACATCGCGAGCTTGCCGAATATTCAGCTGCGCGGCCTCATGTGCCTGCCCGAACCGACAGATGACAGGCAGCAACAGCAGAGAGCCTTCGCCCGGGTGCGTACACTGTTCGACGAACTCAACCGTGACGGCCATCGTCTCGATACCCTCTCCATGGGCATGTCCGGCGATCTCGAGGCTGCCATCGAGGAAGGATCCACCATGGTCAGGATAGGTACTGCGATTTTCGGTGCCAGAACTTGATAAAATGACAGCATGAAAGAGAAAACCATCGCATTCATAGGCGCAGGCAACATGGCCGGCGCGCTGATTCGGGGCCTGCTGCAGGATGGCCATCCTGCAGAGAGGATTATCGCCGTTGATCCTGACAGCCAGAAACTCGATGTTTTCAGTTCAGAGAGCGGCATCAACTGCACGACAGATAACGGGGCTGCGGTGAGTGCCGCCGACATCGTCGTACTCGCGGTCAAGCCGCAAGTGCTGGCAGCCGTAGCACAGGATCTTGCACCTGCGGTTCAGGAACAGCAGCCGCTGGTGATCTCCGTTGCCGCCGGCATCCGTATCGAGCACCTCCAGCACTGGCTCGGGCCCGACTGTGCCATCGTCCGCACGATGCCGAACACCCCCGCCATGCTGCAGGCCGGTGCGACAGGCCTGTTTGCCAGCGACCGGGTCAGCGAGGAACAACGCAGCCTTGCCGAGTCCCTGATGCGCGCGGTCGGCATCACTGTCTGGGTCCAGCACGAGGGACTCATCGATGCAGTGACTGCGCTCTCCGGAAGTGGTCCTGCCTACTTCTTTCTTATCATGGAGCAGATGATTCGCAGTGCCCGGACCCTTGGCCTCGGTGAGGAGGAAGCAACCCTGCTGACACTGCAGACCGCCCTTGGTGCAGCACGCATGGCCCTGGAGAGCGACGATTCGCCTGCAACGCTCAGGGCAAGGGTGACATCCCCGGGTGGAACGACTGAGCAAGCCATCCGGGTTTTCGAACAGGAGGGTCTCGAGCAAATCGTCAAGCAGGCGATGACCGCCGCCCGTGATCGCTCGATCGAACTCTCCTCGCAACTGCCGCTCGATTGA
>JARFQQ010000075.1 GCA_029287695.1 Gammaproteobacteria bacterium
CCTATACTGTTTGCTGACCTCATCATAACGAGGCATCAATGCGGCTGCCGCCGCGGGAATACCAGGTAATGCAATGACCGACTCTGCCAGGAAAGTGCTCGTACTCGGCTATGGTGAAATGGGCCATGCCATGGAAGCGCTTCTCGGCGACCGGCATGAAGTGATGACCTGGGAGAAATACCCGCAAGAGGGTTTTGTTTCCGCGGTTCTCGAAGAGGCGGCGCCACAGGCGGAGATCCTGCTCTTTTGCCTTCCCGTCGCTGCTCATACCAGCGTGGTCGACGCGGTTGCGCCGCTGATCAGCGAAACAGCCATCTGCCTGAGCATCGCCAAGGGACTCGACGACGAGGGCAAAACCGCTGCCGGGATATTTGGCGAGCGCCTCAAACCCTCGCAGCCGCGGGTCCTGCTCTATGGCCCGATGATCTCCGAGGAGATTCGCGCCGGCAAGCCGGCATTCGGGCAGCTCGGCTGCGAGCGTGACCAGGACTTCGCCTTCGTGCATGCGCTGTTCGACGGTACGCCGCTCTACATGAACAGGAACGACGATATTCCGGGAATCAGCTGGGCCGTCATTCTCAAGAATGTCTACGCCATGCTGTTCGGTATCGCTGACGAGCTGCGGCTCGGCGATAATATGCGCGGGTTTCTGGTTGTGGCAGCGCTCCGCGAACTTGACAGGATCGTGCAGGCCATGGCCGGCAAGCCGGGCACCGTCTACCATCTCGCCGGCCTCGGTGATCTCGTCACGACTGCGACGAGCGAATCCTCCCACCATCACGAACTCGGACGCATGCTCGCGCGCGGAGAAACAGACAATATCAGCGGTGAAGGCGTGCACACTGTGGAGATGGTCATCAGGCACGGGCTCCTGGAGACAGCGCACTATCCTCTCTTCAGGCTGGTGCACGATATCATCATCGATCCCAGGGATACGAGGGGACGGCTGGCGGGCTTTATCGAGGATTACTTTTCCTGACACCTTTCATTTCACGGCTCTTCCCTGTGCAAGCCGGGAAAGCCGGTGCGACAGGAATCAGACCGTCACCAGGACTCTCAGGGCATCAAGCCTCGCATGCGCATTCTCGAGAATCCCGTCCACGTGCCTCTGCATTTCCCGGAAGTAGTCGATCTCGTCCTCTCGCACGTTGGGGTTTATCCCCTGCAATGCCTCGAGGCGCTCGATCTCGACATGTAACAGGCTGTCGGCCCGTTCCCGTGCCCTGAAGATCAGATCGGGCATTCGCTCTCCGGCAAGCATTTCGGCTTGCTCGATCATCGATTTCAGCTGCGGCAAGCATTTCCTGACCACCTTCATCCCTGTCGTCCTGTCGATTTTCTGACGGGTGCGCTCGATGACCTCATGCCCGAGGATGTTGCTGAAGTCCCGGCCGGTATGATCCACGACGACATGCAGCATGGTCGGGGGGAGATAATAGCCGATACCGCTGGATTCGGCGGCGCTGCCCTCGAGCATGAAGAGAGACTCGAGAAAGAGGCTACCGGGTTTGAGTCGTGGAATCCTGATGGCTGTGAAGGCGCAATTTCCCTGTTCGCTGCTTGCCACCATCTCCATCAGGCCGATCATCATCGGATGCTCCCAGCTGAGGAATTGCATATCTTCATAGGCGAGGGCCAGATCCCTCGAGAGGGTCACTGTCATACCATCCGCCGGCAAAGCCGGAATGCTTGCAGCCTCCAGATGTGCTCCGGGCTTGATCACGAAGCAGTGGTCACTGTGTTCCTGATGTTCGATGCCAAAACAGTCGAAGGCACGGGTGGCGTAATCGAGCAGCGCTTCCGGCGCATCCTGTTCGGCGATTTCCGAACAGATTTCCCCGGCCTGTTCCGAACGGCACGAGTTGTACTCGAGCAGTCTGTCACGACCTTCATGCATTTGCTGTTGCAATCGCGTGTTATCGACAGCCGCCTGCCGGACGAATTCGCTGAAAGTGTCATCATCCACCTGCTCTCCGAGCAAGGCAGCGAGAAGTCTTTCCCTGTGAGAGGAAAAGAGCAGGTGGGCCGGCGGACAGGTTTTGCCAAAAGCATTCAGTCCCTCGTGGTACCACCGGACCATGCGCTCCTGGGGCGTTCCTTCGAGCCATGGAACATGAATGCTGATGGTTTCACTCTGGCCGATGCGGTCCAGCCTGCCAATACGCTGCTCGAGCAGATCCGGATTCCATGGCACGTCAAACAGAACCAGTTGATGTGCGAACTGGAAATTACGGCCCTCGCTGCCGATTTCCGAGCAAACCAGCACCTGGGTTCCATAATCAGGATCGGCAAAGAAAGCCGCGGCACGGTCACGTTCGACGATGCTCATGCCTTCATGAAAGACCGCGGCCTGGATGCCGCGACGCACACGCAACACCTCTGCGATATCGAGCGCAGTATCGGCACTGGATGTAATGACGAGCACTTTTTCGGGCTGCAGCGATACGAGAGTCTCGAGCAACCACTGGATACGCGGATCGAACTGGTACCAGGGGTCGCTCTCCGGTGCGATTTTCGCAAGGAGCAACTCGGGACTCAGTACCAGCTGAATATCAGCTTCGCCGGGTGCTGCATAATCCAGCTGACTGTATTGAGGCGGGCCGGGCAGCTTGTGCAGAACAACTTTTCGGTCAGGAAACCCGCTGACAGAGTTGCGGGTGTTGCGAAACAGCACACGCCCGGTGCCATGCCGGTCCAGCAGATGATCCACGAGCTGCTCTCTCGCAGCCTCTCTTTCGGCATCGTCGAGAGATACGTCCCCGATCACTTCGATGAGCTGCGCATTGTCACCCTCCCCGATCGTCCTGTTGAGCAACGTCCGTGTTTCCATGTCGAGGGGTACATCCTCAAGAAGCTTGCCGATCGCATGGGCAACAGGCTGGTAGCCGGCTTCGTCCGAGAGAAAATCACCGAAGCTGCTGAACCTGTCCGGGTCGAGCAGCCGGAGACGCGCAAAATGGCTCTGCCGACCGAGTTGTTCCGGGGTAGCCGTCAGCAGAAGCACACCGGGAGTCCGGGAGGCAAGCTTCTCGACCAGACGATACTGTTCGCTGGACGCCTCCCGGTTCCACTCGAGGTGGTGCGCCTCGTCAACGATGAGCAGATCCCAGCCGCTATCGATTGCCTGCTCGCGGCGCTGCTGCTCTTTCGCAAGGAAGTCGATATCACAAAGCACGAGCTGTTCGGATTCGAAAGGATTATCGTATCCACCCTGGATTTCTTCCACGCAACGCTCTTCATCAAGCAGACTGAAGCGCAGGTTGAATCGCCGTAACATCTCGACGAGCCACTGGTGAAGCAGGGAATCGGG
>JARFQQ010000136.1 GCA_029287695.1 Gammaproteobacteria bacterium
GCCTTTCGCGAGCTCTGGCCAGCCTGGGGAGTCGATTTCGAAGCGCACCGGGCACTCGATCCAGGTGCGCTTTTCGGCAACGATACCCCGGTCTGGCTCGAGATCGGTTTCGGCAATGGCGAATCACTCGCTGCCTACGCACAAGCCAACCCGCACATCAACTACCTCGGCATCGAGGTGCATGGTCCGGGGGTTGGCCACCTGCTGTTACGCATCGAGGAGCTTGGCCTGAAAAACCTGCGCGTCATGAAACACGATGCAGTCGAAGTGCTGAAAAGCCTGCCGGATGCATCACTCGAGGGCATCATGCTCCATTTCCCTGATCCCTGGCACAAGAAGAAGCATCACAAGCGGCGCATCCTGCAACCGGCATTCGTCGAGGAACTTGCTCGGCTGATCAGGCCGGGTGGTCTCTTCCATGCTGCGACCGATTGGCAAGAGTATGCCGAACAGATGCTGCAGGTGCTCGGCTCCTCCGACGCCTTCGAGAATACCGCGGGTGAAGGCACCTACTCGCCGCGCCCGGAGTCGCGCCCGCTGACAAAATTCGAGCAGCGCGGCCAACGTCTCGGGCATGGCGTTTGGGATCTGGTTTTCAGGCGACGCTGATGCCGAGGCTGACGCTTGCTGCCATCACAACCTCTCTTCTTGATCCTGTCGACCTTGTCATCAGTGAGGGCGAAACAGTCGTTCTTCACGGCCAGTCCGGCAGCGGCAAGAGCCTGCTCCTGCGCGCTATTGCGGATCTCGATGACCATTCGGGCGATGCCATGCTCGACGACACCGCCTGCAGCAGTATTCCTGCGCCATTATGGCGCAGGCAGGTTGGTTACCTGACAGCGGAGAGCTGTTGGTGGTCAGCACTCGTCGGTGAGCATTTTCCGGAGCAGAACCCCGAGCTGGTCTGCCGTCTCGGACTGCCGGAAGAGGTATTCGACTGGGAAGTGAATCGCCTCTCGACCGGCGAGAAGCAGCGGCTCGGGATCGCGCGCCTGCTTGCGAACCGTCCGGATGCGCTGCTGCTCGACGAGCCGACGGCTAATCTCGACCCTGAACATACCAACAAGGCCGAGAAAGTCATCAAGGACTACCAGGCCCAACAGCAATGCCCGGTGTTGTGGGTTTCGCACAGCCCGGAACAGCGCAGGCGGATCGCTGACAGGGTTTTCCGCATCGAGGGACGCCAGCTCCTGCAGGAGCCGGCATGACGCTGATCAGTCTCACCATCACAGATCTGCTGATCGCGGCGTCACTCGTCCTCCTTGTCGCACTGCTCTCCTGGCGTCTCTATCTGGGATCGGCAAAACAGCTGCTGATCGCCGCGACACGCAGCGCGATTCAACTCATGCTGCTGGGCTACGTACTTCACCTGCTGTTCGAAAGTGACAGTCTTCCCCTGATCGCAGCTCTCTCGCTCTTCATGCTCTCTGTGGCCGGTTACGAGGTCATGGCACGCCAGAAAGAAAGCTTCAGGGGAGCCTGGGGATATGGCATCGGGGCTGTCTCGATGTTTATTTCCGCATTCAGCATCACGCTGCTGACGCTATTGGTGATTATCCAGCCAGACCCCTGGTACAAACCCCAATACGCCATTCCGCTGCTCGGCATGCTGCTCGGGAACACTATGACAGGCATTGCCATCGGTCTCGACAACCTCACACGCAATGCCCGGGAGTTGCGCGACCAGATCGAAGAACGCCTGATTCTTGGACAGACATGGAGCCAGGCGATCGGGGATATCCGCAAGGATGCCCTGCGCAGCGGACTCATCCCGATCATCAACGCCATGGCGGCGGCCGGTGTCGTCAGCCTGCCGGGGATGATGACAGGCCAGATACTTGCCGGCTCGCCTCCCTACGAGGCCGCCAAGTACCAGCTCATGATCATGTACCTGATCACGGCCGGGACAGGTTTTGGCAGCCTTGCGGCTGTCTGGCTCGGATCCAGGCATCTTTTCGACGCGCGTCACCGGCTACGGCTTGAACGGCTGAAAAAGCGCTAGCTGGCGTTTCGCATTGCCCGAGATGGGGGCAATTTGTCAGAAACGCTCCTCGTGGCGAGGATGGCAACCGGGCGGTTGCCGGCTAACGGGCATTGTCCCGGGATAATCAGCCCCTGAAAGGATGAAGCTGCCCGTCATGCAGTTCGTACTGGTGATCCATGCGCGCAGCAAGCTCGTGATCATGGGTCACGACGACGAAAGCACTACCCCGCTCTCGCGTGAGATTGATCATGAGATCATAGATGCGTTCAGCATTCTGGCTGTCGAGGTTGCCTGTGGGTTCGTCAGCCAGAACACATTTCGGTTCGTTGACGAGTGCCCGCGCGATGGCGATACGCTGGCGTTCTCCACCGGAGAGCTGCGACGGGCGATGACTGGCACGTTCCTGCATGCCGATCGCCTCGAGCCACTGCTGCGCCCTTTCACGCGCCTCGTGGGCCTTGAGACCGCCGATCAACAGCGGCATGGCGACATTCTCGAGAGAAGTCAGTTCCTGCAGCAGGTGGTGGAACTGGTAAACGAAACCGAGCGACTGGTTGCGTAACCTGTTGCGGGTGGATTCGGGGACCGAAAAAACTGCATGCCCGAGCAGGTTCACAGTGCCTGCCGTCGGCCGGTCAAGCCCGCCGAGACAGTGCAGCAGGGTGCTCTTTCCCGAACCCGAACTTCCGACGATCGCCACGCTCTCTCCCTCGCTGACCGTCAGAGAGACGCCCTTGAGCACCTCGACGCTCAAAGCACCGTCACGGTAGGTTTTGTACAAGCCCTCGCAACCGAGTATCTCACTCATAGCGCAGTGCCTCCGCTGGCTGGACCCGGGCCGCGCGCGCAGCAGGGAGCAAGGCAAAGAACACCGTGATAACGAAAGCCACAATCGCGATCAGGGTGACATCACCGGCCTGAACATCGGACGGCAGGCGGCTGATGTAGTAGAGATCGGAATCGATCGCCTCGAAACCAAGCGTCTCCTCAAGCCAGGAGACTATCTGCTCGACGTTGAGCGCGAGCAGTACACCGGCAATCACGCCAAGGGCAACGCCGAACACACCGATGGTTGCTCCCTGCACGAGGAAAATTTTCATGATGCTGCGCGACGAGGCTCCGATCGTGCGCAGGATGGCGATGTCGCTCTGTTTCTCCTTGACGACCATGATCATCGCGATGATGACCGAAAAGGCGGCAACCAGAACGATCAGGAAGAGGATAAAGCCCATCATGCGCTTCTCTGTCTTGAGCGCCTCGAAGAAGTTGCGACGGTAATGGGACCAGTCCCTGATGTAATAAATTTCCTGCATCTGGTCTGCGAGCTCGAAAGCGACTTGCTGGGCCTCGTACAGGTCCCGGACCTTGAGTCGCACGCCGGTTACAGCATCATCGAGGCGACTGAGTCGTGCCCCGTCACGGATGTGTATCAATGCGACGCCGGAATCGAAATCTCCCATGCCGACCTCGAATACGCCGGACACCGTAAAACGTTTCAGGCGCGGCATGGTGCCGACCGGTGTGACCATGGCATGCGGCGTGATCACCGTGACCTTGTCGCCGACAGCCACGCCCAGCGTCATCGCAAGCTCTTTCCCGAGTACGATGTTGTAGGATTTGTCAGCGAGGTCATCGAGGGAGCCGGCATTCATCTTGTCGGAGATATCCGCGACGCGCGGCTCCAGGGCCGGGTCGATACCGCGGATGAGGGCGCCAGCGACATTCTGCCCGTTCACAAGCATCACCTGCGACTCGACATAAGGCGCCGCATCGACCACCTCGGGGTGCTGCTTGGCAAGTTCCATGGCTTGTGGCCAGTCCTTCAGTCCACCCTCGAAGGAGGTGATGGTGGCATGCGAGACCATCCCCAGAATGCGCTCGCGGATTTCCTTGTGGAAACCGTTCATGACAGAGAGGACGACGATCAGGGCCATTACACCGATCATGATGCCAAGCATCGATGCAACAGTGATAAATGAGATAAAATTGTCGCGGCTTCGGGCTCGTGTGTAACGGAAGCCGAGAAAGTATTCGTAAGGCTGGTACATGGGGCGCATTAAAACACAACTCGGGACAACATTGATCCTCTCTTTCGCAGATTGGTTCCTTGAAATCTGAAAATCGTTTTCTTGCAGAGTGGGAGCCACAGACTGCTGTTCTGCTGGTCTGGCCCCATGAGGGAAGCGACTGGGCCAATATGCTCGACCGCATCACTGCAACCTACCTGGAGATCGCCAGGGCAATCAGCCGCAGCCAGCGGCTCATCATCCTTGCCAGCGACGCCTCCCTGCAGGCACAGCTCGAGTCACTGCTGGCTGATTTCCACAATATTCGTGTTGTGATACAGCCGACCAACGATACCTGGATCCGGGACTACGGCCCGCTGTGTGTCGATATCGACAACTGCATCACGCATCTCAACTTCCGCTTCGATGCCTGGGGCGGCAAATACGATGCCATGCTCGATGACGCCGTCAGTCAGGCACTCGAGGAACAGCACCTCTTCAGCTGCGGCATGCGGCAGGTTCCCCTCGTCCTCGAGGGTGGTGCAATCGAGACAGATGGAGACGGTACGCTGATGGCCACGCGGGGATCGGTTATCTGTGAAAAACGCAATCGGGGAATGGATCAGTTCAGGATCGAGGAGACGCTCTCCCGCCTTCTCGGCATCAGGCATTTCCTCTGGCTCGACTTCGACGGCCTGCATGGCGACGACACCGATGGTCACATCGATACGGTCGTGCGTTTCGCCAATCCTGAAACACTGCTTTATGCAACCTGCTCGCCGCAACATCCCGACCATGCGAAACTCCGTCAGCTCGAGTCGCAGGTGCTGGCACTGCGCATGCCTGATGGAAAACCCTATCGTACCCTTCCCCTGCCTTGTCCCGGCCTTCACCAGGATGCTGACGGACGCATCCTGCCAGCAAGCTATGCCAACTTCCTCATTACCAACAAACAGGTGCTGCAGCCTGTGTACGCGCAGAAAAATGATGCGAAAGTCATGGACATCATGCGGGAGCTGTTTCCCGGCAGGGAAGTCGTGGCGATTGACAGCCGTGCACTGATCGCGCAAAACGGCAGCATTCATTGCGCAACCATGCAAACCGCTTGCCCGCTGCATGGCAGCTGAAGCAAAATCCTTCGCATGAAACACAAGATACTCAAGGTAGCCCTCGCCCAGCGCGCCTCGCTGCACGATCGCGACAGCAACATGGATGCACTGCTCGCTGATATTCGCGCAGCTGCCAGCGCAGGGGCGGAGCTGATCCTGCTCCCGGAGCTGCATAACAGCGACTATTTCTGCCAGCTCGAGGAGACAGCGAATTTCGATCTCGCCGAGCCCGTTCCGGGCCCCTCGACAGCCCGACTTGCGACCGTGGCAGCCGAAACCGGCATTGTCATCATCGCATCACTGTTCGAGAAACGAGCAGCCGGCCTTTATCACAACACGGCTGTCGTGCTTGACAGTGATGGCAGCATCGCCGGGAAATATCGCAAGATGCACATTCCGGATGATCCCGGTTATTACGAAAAATTCTACTTCACACCGGGCGATCTCGGCTTCCGTCCAATCGAAACCAGCCTTGGAAAACTGGGCGTGCTGGTCTGCTGGGACCAGTGGTATCCGGAAGCGGCACGCCTCATGGCGCTCGCCGGTGCAGAACTGCTGGTTTATCCGACAGCCATTGGCTGGGACAACAGGGACGATGAGGAAGAGAAGCGGCGCCAGCTCGATGCCTGGATGACAATACAACGCGGGCACGCTGTGGCCAACGGGCTTCCCGTACTTGCCTGTAACCGCACCGGCATCGAGGCTGACCCTTCAGGAGAGGGGCCTGGCATCGCTTTCTGGGGAAATTCGTTCGTTGCAGGTCCCCAGGGCGAGCTGATCGCCCGGGGCGGCATTGAGAATCAACTGCTGCTGGCCGAAGTGCCGATGCAACGCTCTGAAGAGGTGCGGCGTATCTGGCCCTTCCTGCGCGACAGGCGTATCGATGCCTACGCAGAACTCGTCAGGCGATTCATCGACTGAGAGAGCATCACTCCGCGGGCCAGTTGTCGTCCAGCCAGTCGGCGATCACCTC
>JARFQQ010000155.1 GCA_029287695.1 Gammaproteobacteria bacterium
AGGGAGTTCAGTCCGAGCAGCTTTCTGGCAACCGGGAAAGCGATCCCCGGAGCGAGGATTTCATCCTCATGATCGATCTGGTACTGGCAGTAGGCGTCGATGCCCTGCTCTTCAAAAATCTGGTGTGACTGGTCGAGATCGAAAAGCGCTCTCGATGAGATGGCAACGACGAGCCGATGCTGGTGACTGGATGCCGGCACTGGCTCACCAGGGCATAAACATCCTCACGGGATTGGAAATCTTGTTAACCCCATTACTCATCCGGCCCATGTTGTGGCCCATGTAGTAAGCGGTTGTGCTTATCTGGCGAATATCCTGGTTGAGAGTGCGCATGCTCTGATCCATGTTGTTCAGATTGGCCAGCATCGGTTTGAGTGTCAGGACAGTATCATCGATGGAATCCATCGTAACCGCCATGGTTCTGACATTGGCTGTCATTTCGCCCATGTTGGCTGCCATGGTTTGCATGTCACCCGCCAGAACCGTCATATTGGTGTCGACGCTGACCGCCAGGAAATGAACATCACGAGCCAGGTTGTAGATGAGATAGAAGCCGTAGGCAGCAAGAATGACGAACGCGAACAGGGACGGATAGACAATCAGCTCCCACCGATTGATTTCCTTCTGATCGTTAAACTGTTCGTTACTCATCGGGCTGCACGCAGGTCGGAATCATGAATGCGCACAATCTATTACAGATCGTGCAAGCTGTCAATGAGGCCCTATTCCCTGATATTTATGAAATATCATGAAATTAGTCGCCAAAATTAGCGAATCAGATGAGGATAAACCTCCGCAGCAAGCGCATTGAATTCCCTGACTCCCGGGTCTCGCGGATCGAGTTCCATGGCTGCCAGGCCCTCACTGAAGGAGTGCAGGAAGACAGGCCGCTGGGACAGTCTCGGCATGAGGAAACGAATCCCCGGCAGACTGACGAGAGCCGCTGCAGTTTCATACGACTCGTTGGCCGCGGTTTGCATGTCAACGCGGTTAATGAAGGCATAGATCCCCGGCGGATTCGGCAACCTCGAAACGACAGAGGTGGCGTAACGGGTGAAGCGCTGTGTTGACCAGACATCCGCCTGGCTGGGCGGAACAGGCACGACAATCTTGTCTGCGATGAGCAGCGCTTTCTTCAGGGACTCCATGTCAGCCGTGCCCACATCAATAACGACTTCGTCATAGTCGTCATAGTTCACACCGGCAGACCACTCCCTGCGGCCGATCACCTTGATTCTCGGCTTGTATCCCTCCTCGCTTCTGACATAGGCCACGTCGGTCAGGGTCGCCTGGGGGTCGAGATCAATCGCAAGCACGCGCTGGCCGGACAACGCAAGCCAGATGGCAAGGTTGAATGTAACGGTACTTTTTCCCGAGCCGCCTTTCAGGCTGCCGATGACTGTTATCATTGATTCTTCCTCTCGTGCACGGTCTGTTCGCCGTTTGTTATCTGGGCATGCCGAATCCGCCGGGAAACGGCATTAGCCCACCTGCCGGATAGGGGTAGGAATAGGGTGATGGAAAGCTGTACGGATAGCCAAGTGGCATACCCATGGGTGGCATCCCCATCGGCGGTGTCACAGGATATTGCGTTCCCTGTGGAGGCACTCGCAAGGGATTTACCTGCTGTTGAACTGCCGGGGAATCCATCGGTGCCGGACAGGCCTGGACCTGTTGTTGCAGACCGCTGTTCCGGCCGTCAGGCTGAGTATCCTGCGGTCGATCCTCGAGGGTCTTGCGCTTGCGCATCGGCCTGAAAACATAGCCCTGATCCTCGAGTGACTTGAGCAGTGACTGGTCATCTTGCCGGTTTGTTCGGGGATTTCCGACCTGCTCGTCAATGGCAGACTGCATTTCCGCAGAAACATCTTTCTGGCGGAAATGGTAGGTTTCTCCCTCATGTTCATATCCGGCAGCATTTGCCGAAAATGTCTGGAAAAGCATGACCAGTCCTGTAGACAGAACGCTGTATGCCCGTTGCATGATCCTCAATTCAAACCATCGTCAGAGTCGGATGAAGTGTCGCGCAAACGAATACCCCGTCGCTTGCGCGGCTTGTGCGCACTCTCCTCCAGAACATCCTTAATCAGGGATTCCGGCTTCTTATCTTCTGGTGATGCCTGCTCTTTGGCAGGTTGAATCGGTGCAGAAATCAGGTCGAGATCTTCCTCTGAAGCCTGACCGGTTTCGATAATATCGTCGAACCTTTCTTTTTCAGCAGCACCCTTCTCAACCGGTTCGGGTTCGATCTCCCGAACAGGCTTGCGCGCAAGCGGTTCCTGGGAAAAAAGCTCGTCTTCGGGAGCAGCTTGCGGCTCGGCTGTTCTCGCTTCAGGAGCCGGGGCCGGCGGCGGTGCCTCGGGTGGTGGCGTGGCCGGTTTCGGGGCAGCAGGGGCCGGAGGTGATGGTGGCGCAGCTGCAGCCGCTTTCTCTTTCTTCCTGAAGAAGCCAAGCAGCCAGCGAATGATGCCGCCGATAACACCGATCACGGCGAAAAGAACAGTAATGAACGCAGACCAGAGCGGGATAAGTCTGTCTGACAGTTTTCTTCGCGGCCCTTCATCCTCGACTGGCGCTGTGCCTTCAGACTGCCTCGAGATCTTCGTTGGCGGTGGCACTTCCACACCGGCAACAGCATAGAGGGATTCTCTCGCCTTGCAGGTACTGAGCGGAATGACGACGAGAGTCAGCACCGTGGAGACCAGGACCCCCGCAGCCAGCGAGATAGCCATGCCCTGGAAGATCGGATCAGTCAGGATGACGGATGAACCGCCAACAAGCGCAAGGGCCGTGATGATGATGGGACGTGTACGGGTCTTGCATGCGCGCACAACGGCCTCTTCGAGGGACGTGCCTGCCCGGACCTCATGAATGGTGAAATCGACGAGCAGAATGGAATTGCGCACGATGATACCGGCCAGGGCAATCCAGCCGATCATGGAAGTGGCCGTGAACTCTGCGCCGGCAAGCCAGTGAGCGGGAATGATTCCAAGCAGTGTCAGCGGAATCGGTGCCATGATGACGGCGGGGATCCGGAAGTTCTTGAACTCGATCACGACGAGGAAATAGATCAGAGCCAGCGCCAGTATGAAGGCGGCGCCCATGTCACGAAAGGTCTCGTAGGTGACTGTCCACTCCCCTGCCCATTCGAACGCCGACCTGGTGTCATCAGAGGGCGGTCCCATCCATTCGATGTTGTCGAGCAAATACTGGCCATCCGGCGAGATATAGGCTTTCTCGCGCAGGATGTCCTGCACCTGCATCATTCCATAGACGGGTGCCGCGAGTCGTCCACCGACATCGGCAACCACATACTCAACACCGCGCAAATCCTTGTGATAGATGATGTCATCTTCCTTCTGCTCGACGAAATTCCCGAGTTCACGCAGCGGTACTGTGACGTTGTCCGGTGTCGAAATCGGGAGATCGCCGAGTCGACCAACCTGCGCCCGGTCGGCAAATGGCAGCTGAAGAATAATATTGACCGGCTCTTTACCCGCCGCCTGCTTGACATCGCCCAGAGGCTGGCTGCCGAGCGCCATGACGAGGTTCCTGTTGATGGCATCCTGCGTGATGCCGAGCAGCTGCGCCTTATCCTTGTCGATTTCGAAGCGCCAGTAAGTCATGTCCTGCATCATGAAGTTGTCAACATCACGCAGGCTCTCTGTTTCGGAGAAGATCTGTGTGAGGTCAGCAGCAACCTGACGGCGGGTTTGAGGATCAGGTCCGTAGACTTCGGCCACCACCGATTGCAAGACCGGTGGGCCTGGTGGCATTTCAACCACCGCGTACCTGGCTTTTGTGTCAGACAACATCTCGCCGAGGGCCGCACGGGCTGCGACAGCCAGCTCATGGCTGGTACGCATGTCGTTTTCCTTGCGAATGTTCTTGTCGAGCAGCTGGACCTGTATCTCGGCCTGCCAGGGATACTGGCGCATGTAGTAGTGGCGTACCATGCCGTTGAAGTCAAATGGCTTGGCTGTGCCCACGTAGGTCTGAATGGCCGTGACTTCCTCGAAGGTGCGGAGTTTCTCGGCAATGCGGGCGGCTACGTTCGCCGAATCGGGCAAGGCCGTGCCCTCGGGCATGTCAAGCACGACCGTGAATTCCGGCTTGTTATCCAGCGGCAGCATCTTGACCGGCACGGATTTGAAATAAAACATCGAGCAGGCCAGGATCAACAGAGACCAGAGCGTCAGGTTGAAGAACTTGCGCTTCGACGGGTTGTCGATCATGGGGCCGAGAATTCTGCGATACATGCCTTCGAGTCGTTCGGCTTCCTTGTGCTCGCGCTTTTCAGCCGCCTCGAGGTAGCGCATCGAGGGCAGCAGCAGCGGCAGCCGTGACATCCAGGGTGTGAATGCAAAAGCTGCAAACAGCGATATGAGCATGGCAACCGATCCCAGTTTCGGGATCGGAGACATGTAGGGGCCCATCATTCCGCTGACGAAGGCCATCGGCAGCAAGGCTGCGATGACGGTGAAGGTTGCAAGGATGGTCGGGTTACCCACTTCGCGAACGGCATCAACCGCTGTTGCGAGGTCGGTTTTGCCGCGTTCAAGCCAGCGTCGGTAAATATTTTCGACCACGACAATGGCATCGTCCACGAGAATACCGATCGAGAAGATGAGCGCAAAAAGACTCACGCGGTCGATTGTCATGCCCCAGATCAATCCGACGAAAATCGTCATCAGGAGCACTACAGGGATGACGAGAGTAACGACAATTGCAGGCTTGAAGGCGCGAAACGCCAGTAACACAAGGACGGTGACGAGTCCGGTCGCGATAAACAGCTTGAAGAGCAGCTCGTTGACTTTGCTATCGGCCGTTTGGCCATAGTCCCGCGTGATGGCGAAGTCCACGTTAGTTGGTATCAGGCGTCCCCGCAGGTCCTCGATGCGCTTCTTGATGGAGTTGGAGACCGTGACGCCGTTGGTCCGCTCTTTCTTGGCGATCGCGATGGTGATGGCGGGCACGCCATCGACTTGTGTGATCACAGCATTTTCGTCGCCATTACCGAAACCCGCCGCCGCGCCCGTGTAGTAAGTCACGATATTCCTGGCGTCTTCCGGCCCCTGGCTGATATGGGCGACATCACGCACGCGCACCGGCAAACCGTTGAAGTTACCGACAATGACTTCACCGATATCTTCCGGAGTCGATAGAAAAGAACCACTGACTACCAGTTGGCTCGTGCCACCGCTCTCGACCATCCCGACGGGAGACTCGGAATTTGCTTTCTGGATGGCTTCAGCAACGAAACCGAGGCTGATGCCATAACC
>JARFQQ010000182.1 GCA_029287695.1 Gammaproteobacteria bacterium
CGACGGCCTGTCGCTCTTTCAGGCTTTTTTCTTTTTCACACTCTTTTTCTTGCGCGGTGATCTGGTTGCGGGCTTCGTCTCGTTGAGATCATCGGCCAGTTCAGGCCACTGCTCCAGCAGGCGTGCACGCATTTGCGGTTCGAACTTCAGAGCGAAATCGAGGAAAGCCTTCGCCACGAGCGACAACTCCTTGCCTTTCGGGTGGACCATGTACCACTTGCGCATGATCGGAAAACCCTCGACATCGAGCAGTGATACCGGGCCATTGGCGCCTTCGAGCGCCAGGGTATGCAGCGAGAGCACCGATATACCGAGTCCGCCGACAATGGCGTGCTTGATAGCCTCGTTACTGCCAAGTTCCATGCGGACATGGGGACGCAGTCCGTGTTCTTCGAACAGCCGCTGGGTTGCGTCACGGATACCGGAACCCGGCTCGCGGAGAATCAGCGGCTCCTCGGCAATGCGCGCAAGCGGAATATTCTTTTCCCTGACCAGTGGATGGTCCTTGCGCGCCATGACGACGAGGGGGTTCGGCGCAAACGGATAGGCGACGATATCGGATTGATCCATGGGCGTCTGGCCCATGATGTAGAGATCATCCTCGTTGGAGTTGATGCGCTCGATGACCCGTTCCCTGTTGGAAACCTTGAGCGCCACCTCGATGCCCGGATACTGCTGGCAGAATTCGCCGAGGACCTCGGGCGTGAAGTACTGCGCCGTCGTGATAACCCCCAGGCGAAGGCGGCCACGCCGGATACCCTTCAGGTCGGACATCTTCATCTCGAGGTTGGCAAGGGTCTGGAACATGCTCCTCACAGACTGGTAGAGCTCTTCCCCGGCCTCGGTCGGACGGACATTTCGGCCGATCTGCTCGAACAGGGGCAGGCCCATGGAGTCGGCGAGCTTCTTGGTCTGCATGGAGACGGTCGGCTGCGTGAGAAAGAGTTCCTCTGCAGCCCGCGTGAAACTGCCGAGGCGCACGATTGCCTCGAAGATCTGCAGCTGCCGCAGGGTTGTATGCCGAATCAGGTATTCCGGCATTGCAGCCGGCGGGGTGTAGGTTTGCCCGTTGTTTGCTGACATGGCGTCTTTTATCAACCAGCTGCGCGGGCGTTGTCAAGCATTTGCTGCCAGCCGATGCGCCCTCCGGCGGGATGGGGGAAGGAAATCCGGTGACAGGCGAGTTTGATGTATCAGTCCGGCCAGACGCGCTTGCCTTGCTGGTAACTGCCGGCTGCAGGTTTCTCACGGCGCGTTGTCTTTGGTGCTGCCGCGGTTTTTTTGGACGCTTTTGGCGCGGCCTTCCTGGCGGGCGAAGTGCGGCGCGCACTGGTCTTCTTGCTCTTGGTGGCAGCCTGCTTGGTTTTGCGAATGGATGCGACCAATTGATCGCCAGTCTTGTCTTTGCCAGTCATTTTCAGGTTTCCATGTGGGTCTTGAGTTCGTCGATCAGTTGCCTGATCTCATCGGCAGCCATCGCTCCGCGGCTTCCCATTTGCAGCACGCTTCTGCCCTCCAGCATCGCGTTGCGATGCGCAACGCGTCGACGGATAGCCGTAGTGGCTGCAGGCAGGCTGAGTTCCTTGAGCGCCTCGGCTGCCAGCTTTGAAAGTCGGGTGCGTGATTCGCTCTGGTTGATCACGAGCAGGGCGCGCAAATCAGGATTGGCTGTCCTTGCCTTGTTGACTTCAGTCTCGATATGCACGCTGGCCCACAAATCCAGTGGTGAGGGCTGTACCGGGATAATAACAAGATCGCTGATACGGAGCGCTTCCTGCGTCTGCTCGGAATGTACCGAAGGCGGACAGTCAACCACGCAGTAGGAAAGGTCCGAACTGGATCTCACCTGGTCCGCGAGATTTACACTGCCATCAAGGACATCGAGAGTAGCAGTATCACCAGCGATATTACACCACTGGAGGGACGAGCCTTGCGGATCAGCATCAAACAGGATAGTGGGAGCCAGCTCGCTGAATGCACTGGCAAGGTTGATGGCGAGGGTCGTTTTCCCTGCACCTCCCTTGTTACCAACCAGCGCGATGACTTGCATGCTATTCAGCTGTCCCCGGTGTATCCGCCAATGCGGTCGAGTTTCTCTGCGAACTGGCGCTGCTTCTCCGAGATAGCATCACTCCCCTCTTCCGGATGGATCGTGACATTCAGATAATCACGCCCGAAACCCATGTCCGGATAGTAGTCTTCCTTCTCGGAAAGCTCGGCAGCCGCATCGAGAAAATCGCGCAACGCCTCGTATCCGGGGAACAGGTAGCGTCGTTCCAGTCTTGGAGGTCGACTCCGTTCATCCCATTGCCGGCCCATCAGGAACGCCTCTCCCTCCGAAGATGGCGGGTTCGGGATGTTCCTGAAGGGAGCGTGAGATCGCTGCCCGTGTGTCCCTTGAGTTCCTCGAGCCACTTCATGAGCTCGTCATGATGCGTCTGCTCGTCGTTGAGGAGGCTTTCAAAGAAAAGCCTGTCATCGTGCTGACCGGCACGCGCGCAGTGCGTTGTCGCATCCCGGTAGAGACCGACAAGTTCACGCTCGAAGAGCAGGTTGTTCTCGAGCAGCTCCGCGAGACTCCGGCCCAGTTTGACAGGCCTGAGTTGCGATGCACCCGGTGCAACACCAAACGCAAGCATGCGTTCGATGATCCGGTTGGCATGCCCGAGTTCTTCCTGGACTTCCGCTTGCATTCGCTCGGCAGGCTCGGCAAGCCCCCAGGTCGATAACAATCGTGCCTGGGTGCTGTAGAGCTGCACCGCAGAGAGTTCCAGGCTCAGGGCCCTGCCCAGGTAGCCCAGTACTCTCTGGTCGGTATGCGCGGCCAGCATTGACCCGAATCTCCGTCAGGGGATTGCAGGATTACTCAGCAGCAGCGCCGCCAGTGGGCAGTACAGGCTCAACCTCGCGGTGCGGACGTGCGATGATGTGCGCAGCAACGAGGCCGTCACCAACACGCTCACATGCATCTGCACCGGCACGAACAGCTGCGTTAACAGCACCGGTCTCACCGCGAACGAGCACAGTGACATAACCGCCGCCAACGAACTCACGACCGATCAGGCGAACTTCTGCTGCCTTGGTCATGGCGTCTGCTGCCTCGATTGCCGGTACCAGACCGCGGGTCTCGATCATGCCCAGAGCAATACCGTAATTTTCATTTGCCATTGTCTTCTCTCCGTTTACAAAATAGAAAGCTTGTAGTGTTTAAAAGCTTTTGTGTTGAATTACTGTTTGCCGAGTACCGGCTCTACTTCTTTGTGCGGACGCGCAATAATGTGCGCCGCCACCAGACCGTCACCGACCCGCTCACAGGCGTCGGCCCCGGCACGAACTGCTGCGTTGACCGCACCTGTCTCGCCCCGGACCATGACAGTGACATAGCCACCGCCGACGTATTCACGACTGATCAATCGCACCTCTGCCGCCTTTGTCATGGCGTCAGCAGCTTCGATGGCGGGCACCAAGCCACGCGTCTCGATCATGCCCAATGCAATGCCGTAGTTTTCATTTGCCATCGTTGTCTCCTGTTACCCCTTTACCAAGGATTGTTGAAACTCGTAATCAATCTGTTTCGATTCAGCTCTCGATCTGTTCATCACCGGGCGGCCATTCGTCGATGACGCCACAGATGGTCAGATCCGTCAGAATCTCGAAATCACCAGCGGCGAACCGTGCCGCCGAACCGCTTGCAAGAAACACCCAGTCGCCCGGCTTGGCTCCGACAGGATCAGTCGCTGCCTGGCGCTTGCCGGTATCGTCGCGGACGATCCTGTAGACCGAGTGCTTCATTCCCTCGACACGCGAGGTACAAACCAGAGAGCCTTCCACTTGCAGAATCTGCATTTAACCGACGCCCCCGTTCTCTTCCGGCGGCCACTTGTCGATGATGCCGACAATCGTCAGGTCACTCGGGTAGCCCTTGCTACCTGCTGCCTCACGTGCGGCCGAGCTACCCACACAGATGACCCAGTCACCCGGCTTGGCTCCGACTGCATCTACTGCGACCTGCAATGAGCTGCCATCGCGGACAACCTGCAGATG
>JARFQQ010000197.1 GCA_029287695.1 Gammaproteobacteria bacterium
ACTTCCCGGATATCGGTATCCTTGAAATTGATCGTGACCTTGTCCGCTGCCGACACGCCGGATGTGATGAGCAGCATAATCAGCGCCGATAGCACAGTGCGCATATACATAATGTCAGTTCTCCAGTACCACATTGATGTCACGAATCTTGCCGCCACGTTCGATTTTCAACTGAATCGTACTTGATTGCGAGAGTGAATCGATAATCGTATTCAGCTGGGCGGGATCAGACAACGGGTTATCATTGACGCTGATCAGGATATCCCCCGGTCTCAATCCCACTCCGGTGAGCAAGGTACGATCACGCCCCGGGTATACCCGATAGCCGTAGGTCGCACCGTCACGTGGAACAGGCTGGGCGCGAATCTGTCCGATGAGCTCCAGCGGATTGTCAGCGAGTGTCGTCTTGTAATCTTCGATCTTGCCGAGAACTTGCGCATTCGTCACGCGGAAATCGACAGGCGGAAGTTCCGATGTCGCTTCATCGGCATCAGGAGAATCTTCATCCGTGCTGATGATGTCGCTTCCTACAGACAGCATCTCGATTTCAAAGACCTTTTCACCAGTACCGTCGGTCGCGACGAATGATTTCGGCTCGATCGTCTCGATGGTGATGCCGTCGCGGATTTCGTCACCCTCCTGCAAGACCATGGTCTCTCCCTTCTCCCTGATGACGACATAGGACTTGCCGGGATTGTTCGAGTCAACGATGCCCAGTACCTCGAGACGCATTCTCGCGAGCAAGCCTTTCGGGACCCTTGGCCGTGCCGGTTCGCTGGTTATATTTTGCGGGGTCTCCGATTGCCCGAAAAGCGGCAGGCTCTTCCAGTCATAGGCCACGCTGCTCTGCTGGCCGGACTTGCCATCGAAGCTGATCATCTCTGTCGTTTCCGGCGCCTGCCAGACTTCCACGATTTCCCAGGTGAGTCGTGCAAGCATCCATGCAACGATCAGAAGAAGGACAACCGTGACGATTTTCGGTGCCATCACCTGAAGCTGCCTTGAAATGACTGGCGATGTCTCGATGGAACCAGGCGTCATAGATACCGTCCATTGAATCCGGATTTCATGGGGATAGATACATTCCGGATATTATATTTATTGGCTTTGAGTATAGAGAAATCCATGAAGAAACAAAGCTTGTGATCAGGTATGACTCTGTGAGTTGACGGCATCATCAACCGCGGCGGGATTTGTCACTGGCTCTTCTCCCCTTTCCTCTCCATTCAGTGGCGGCATATTCTGCGAATTGATCCCGGGGAATTTCTGTCAGTTCGGATAGCTCTCGTAACTCCTCCCTGGACAGCGAACGCCATTGCCCTGCCTTCACTGCGCTGTTGAGAAAGAGCGGGCCGAAACGCACACGCTTCAGGCGATTCACCTGCACACCGATCGCTTCCCACAGGCGTCTGACCTCGCGCTTTCGGCCTTCCATGATCACGACATGGTACCAGTGATTACTGCCCTCGCCCCCCGAGTCGACAATCTCCTCGAATCGCGCAAAGCCGTCCTCGAGCTCGACACCATGAACCAGTTGTTCGAGCTGGTCGTCACTGACATGGCCGTGCACGCGTACTGCATACTCTCTCTCGATGAGACGCGAGGGGTGCATGAGACGGTTTGCGAGCTCACCATGCGTGGTAAAAACAAGCAACCCGGCACTGTTGAGATCAAGCCTTCCGACTGCAATCCAGCGTCCATTCTCGAGCGGGGGCAGGCGATCGAAAACAGACTTCCTGCCTCGCTCATCATGACGGCTCACGATTTCGCCTTCCGGCTTGTTATACATGATGACATGATGTTTTTGCTGGGGGCGAAGCCGTTTCTCACTGACAGGGCGGCCATCGATCTTGATCCGGTCATCCTCACCGACATGATCACCGAGTTGCGCCAGCCTGTCATTGATCCTTATTCTTCCCTCCCTGATCCATTGCTCGATCTGGCGACGAGAGCCGAATCCGGCATTGGCAAGCACTTTGTGCAGACGCTCACCCATATGCGTCAATGAAGCCTCTCATCCTGCTGCTCGACCAACCCTTCGTCAGCACTGGCCCCGACATCCGGATCATCCTGCTGCTGTTCTTCAGTCGTGATATCTCCGGAGAGAGCGGCATCTGTATCCCCGGCATCGACTCTATTCTCTGAATGCTCCTGTTGTGACTCTTCGGAGGCATTCTGTTCGGGCTCCGGCAAGTCCAGGGACGGATTGAGTTCTTCCAGTTCCCTGATTTCTGCAAGCGTGGGCAACTCATCAAGGCTCTTCAATCCGAAATAATCCAGAAATTCACGGGTTGTCGCATAGAGCGCTGGCCGCCCGGGCACATCACGATGACCAACGACACGAACCCAGTCGCGTTCGAGCAGGGTTTTGATGATGTTGGTACTGACAGCGACACCACGCACATCCTCGATCTCCCCGCGGGTTATTGGCTGACGATAGGCGATGAGTGACAGGGTCTCGAGCAGTGCACGCGAGTAGCGCCCGGGCTTCTCCTCCCAGAGCCGGGACACCCAGGGCGCATGCTCTTTTCTGACCTGGATACGCCATCCGGTACTGACCTCGCGAACCTCGATACCACGCCCCCTGTATTCCTGCTGCAGCGTTTCGAGAGCAGTTCTGATCGTTTTGCGATCAGGTTGCTCATCATCGAGGAAGAGTGTCAAAAGACGGTCGATGCTCAATGGCTTGCCGGCAGCGAGCAGTGCCGCTTCGACAATATGCTTGAGCCTGTCGCCCTCAGCCTGATTTCCGTGATCCGTATCATCAGAGCCCGTCGGAGGTACAACTGATGGTTCTTCCTCTTGCTCTGTCCCGATGGATGCATTTTCCTGCGGCTGTTCCGAGATGTCATCGCCTTCATGCAGGTCATCCTGAACCGCTGCAAGCGGCGATTCGGTATCAGGACGGCTGTCCCGGGGCGAGCTCTCGCCGGATTCACTCCTGCCAGAGCCAGGGCGGCCCTGCTCGACTTCGGAACTCTTCTTATCACCTGCAGGCTCTGCGCTGGCCAGGGGCTTGCTCTGCAGCCTGTTGTCTTCTTCAGCGGTCATGGCATGCGCAATAATGATCGGCTCGTCTTCATCATGACGAAATTGCTGCAACCGCTTGTGAGGAACAGAAACCGGTTCTGCTTCATCTGACTGTGCACGCAGCTTTTCGTCGTCTGGTGAAATCAGGGACTCACTCGGCATGTGATTCTCGTGCCTTGACATGAATGGGGCCGTAAGGGTCGGCCTGTACCAGCTCGAGCAGCGTCTCTTTAATGAGTTCAAGTATCGCCATAAAGGAGACAACCACTCCCATACGTCCTTCCTCAATCGTAAAAAGCTCTGTGAAATCAATAAACTTGTCCGATCTGATACGCTCCAGTATCGATGACATTCTCTCCCTGACAGAGAGCGCCTCGCGCTGGATATGGTGACTGGAAAACATGTCCGCACGGCGGAGGACGTCATGAAAGGCCACAATCAGCTCTTTCATGTCGACATCCGGCAACGGACGATCGATGTGTTTGTCGGGAACCGCGATCTCTGTCTGGAAGAAATCCCTCTCCATACGCGGCATTTCGTCGATGTCCTGTGCGGCTTTCTTGAAGCGTTCATACTCCTGCAGCCGGCGGATCAATTCGGCGCGCGGATCCTCCTCATTCTCCTCCTCTTCCCTGGGACGCGGCAACAGCATGCGCGACTTGATCTCTGCCAGCATCGCAGCCATGACGAGGTACTCGGCTGCCAGTTCCAGGCGTAAATCTTTCATCAGCCCGATGTACTCCATGTACTGCTGCGTAATCGCGGCAATGGGAATATCCAGGATATCGAGATTCTGTCGCTTGATCAGGTAGAGCAGCAAATCGAGCGGTCCCTCGAAGGCCTCGAGAAAGACTTCGAGAGCATCCGGTGGAATATAAAGATCTTTTGGCGGTTCGAGAATCTCCTCGCCCTGCACGATCGCGAAGGGCATCTCTTGCTGCTGGGGTGGTACTGGCAGATCTTTCTGTTGCATCAAGCCAGGTCCAGCGACATGACGTGCCTGACTTCGTCGAGGGTTTCCCGCGCCTCATCGCGCGCATGCTCGCAACCCTCGTTGATGATATTGCTGACAACGTCAGGCTGCTCTTCGAATTCTCTCACGCGCTCCTGGATCGGCCGCAGCTCTTCGAGCACAGCATCGATGACAGGCTGCTTGCACTCGATGCAGCCGATGCCGGCGGAGGTACACCCCTCCCGGACCCAGTTCTGGATTTTGTCGTCGGAGTAGACAGCATGGAATTGCCAGACCGGGCAGTTGGCAGGGTCGCCAGGATCGGTACGGCGCACGCGTGCAGGATCGGTTGGCATCTTGCGGAGCTGTGTCGCAAGTGTATCGGGATCGGCACGCAGGCTGATGGTATTGCCATAGGATTTCGACATCTTCTGTCCGTCGAGACCCGGCATTTTCGAAGCGCGTGTCAATAACGGCTGGGGCTCAGGCAGAATGACCTTGCCTCCGCCCTCAAGGTATCCGAGCAGCCTGTCCTTGTCCGCAACAGTAATGTTCTGCTGACCCTCGATCAGGGCACGTGCTGCAGCCAGTCCCTCCTCCTCACCGCTCTCTTGCCATCCCTTGCGATAGCGCTGGTAAAGCCTGGCGTTTTTCTTGCCCATTTTCTTGATGGCCTGCTCGGCCTTCGCTTCGAAATCAGGCTCACGTCCATAGAGGTGATTGAAGCGGCGCGCCACCTCGCGCGTCAGCTCGACATGTGCCACCTGGTCTTCGCCGACGGGCACGAGTCCGGCCCTGTAGAGCAGGATATCCGCGCTCTGCAACAGGGGGTAACCGAGAAATCCGTAGGTTGAAAGATCCTTCTCCTTCAGCTTGTCCTGCTGGTCCTTGTAGCTCGGGACGCGTTCCAGCCAGCCAAGCGGCGTGATCATCGAAAGCAGGAGATGCAGTTCCGCATGCTCCGGCACACGCGACTGCACAAAGATCGTCGCCTCTTTGGGATTGACTCCGGCCGCAAGCCAGTCGATCACCATCTCGTGAACGCTGGGCGGGATGATCGTCGGGTCTTCATAGTGCGTTGTCAGGGCATGCCAGTCTGCGACGAAGAAAAAGCAGCTGTACTCGTGCTGCAATTCCACCCAGTTTTTCAATACGCCGTAGTAGTGCCCCAGGTGAAGTTGTCCTGTTGGCCGCATGCCGGAGAGTACGCGTGCATGCTGCATTGCAACCTTGTCTATCGGGGTCTCTTGGGATTCCATGAAGTCTCGGATCAATGGTGTCTTGTATTTCTCGTTGAGTGGCTCTGCGAAACAGAGCGAACCGCATGCGCTTGTTCCGGCACTCCAGAGCAGTATCGGCGCATTATACCCGCAGGCAGAGGCAGACGCACAGGAAGCGGGAAAGAACCGGAATACGTTTTAAGCAATTTCTGAGGTATTGTATTTAACTATTTGTATTTATTGTTATATCCAATGAATAAGTAGTCCTTAACGCAACGGGCAGAAAGAGGTGAGATCCGGGAGGCTGTCAACGGCTCACGCCGGGTTTATCTCTCAGAAATCGTCCTCCAGCTCCCCGTCATTCACGTCAAACTCCCGTTTCTGGAGGTAGGCATCCCGCTGGAAGGCGTAGGGATCGAGTGCCGCCGTATCAAGCAGGTCAGTCGCATCAAGCAATGCTGCCCTGTCTTCAAGGATACCGGCGCCGAGCAATACCCACCTGACGCCATCTTCATCGATATAGTAGGTCGTCAGGTCGAAAAGTGCATCAACCGTAAACCCGACGCGATCTCGAACAGATGCCGGTCCCAGGAAAGGAAGAACGAGATAGGGTCCCGGCTCGACACCCCATTTACCGAGTGTCTGACCGAAGTCCTCGTAGTGCTTTTCGAGATGCATTCTGCTTGCGACATCGAACAGCCCCGCGACGCCCAGGGTGGAATTCACGACGACCCTTCCCGTATCGGAGAGGGCGTCTACGAACTTGCCCTGCAGCAGGTTATTGATACCTGTGCCGACATCATCGAGGTTGCCAAAAAAATTGGTCACGCCCATGTTGACGGGCTCAGGCATGGTTTCCGTGATCGTTTCTGCCGCAGGTTTCAGGATCGTCCTGTCGAAGTCGTCGTTGAAACGATACATCTTGCGGTTGAAGTCTTCCCAGGGATCAGGATCCGGATCTTCTGCCGTAAAGGTCCCGCTACCGGACTCCTGCGGGAACTCCGGGTATTCTTTTTGCAGAAATTCATTGAAGACTTCGGCATGCAGCGATTGAGATACCAACAGCAGTAATGCCATCGGGAATCTGGTCATTCTCATCAGGAGATTGTCATTTGTAGTCCCTGTTGATGTGGATGCTATGTGTTTCGGTAGGCTGATTCAAGCGCATCTGCTATTCTGCGCCGCCATGGCTGAATACAATCCCCGCATGGCCGAACGGTTTCGTGGTTACCTGCCGGTGATCGTCGATATCGAAACCAGCGGTTTCGACTGCAAGACGAATGCCCTGCTCGAGATCGCGATGGTCACAACCGCTATCGATGACAACGGGTGGCTCAAGCCGGCGGAAACCATCGCCTGCCATGTCGAGCCATTCGAGAATGCTGTTATCGAAACCGCAGCCATCGAATTCAATGGCATCGATCCATACAGTCCTCTCAGGGGCGCCGTGCCGGAAAGAGAGGCGCTACAGCACTGTCTCCAGCCAATACGAAAGGCAATGAAAGAGAGCGGCTGCAAGCGCGCGATCCTCGTCGGTCACAACGCGGCCTTTGACCATGGATTTCTCAACGAGGCTGTTGCCCGTACCGGTTACAAACGCAATCCCTTCCATCCATTCTCCACGATGGACACGGTTACCCTTGCCGCCCTCGCCTATGGAGAGACCGTCCTCGCGAGAGCTGCTGTTGCTGCAGGCCTGGAGTGGGATCACCGTGAGGCGCATTCTGCGATCTACGATGCGGAAGGAACAGCAGAGATCTTCTGCCGTGTTTTGAACCGCTGGAAAGAGTCAACGGGTTTCTGGACACCGGGGCCTGTCGAAGAAAAGGCGCCCTAGCGGCGAGCAGGATCGATCTGGTCTTCCCTCAGTTTTGCAGTGAAAACCTCATCGGCATAATCCGGATCGACTGTCTCACCCTTGCTGTTGAGGAGCGGCAAGTCAAAATCATTCCAGCCGCGCAAGCCGGTCTTCAGAGAAGCGACATTCCTGAAACCGAGTATCTCGAGCGACTTGCAGGCAACAAGGCTACGATGCCCTGAACGACACACCACGACAACTTCGCGATCGCGCGCCTGAACGAGTTCCGGTATTGTCTCCTCGAAGTCCCAATCGGCACAGGATTCCAGGATACCGCGTGGAGCGCAGATTGAATTCCCGATGTGCATGGCATCGTATTCATCCTGTTCGCGCACGTCGACAATCAGGATCCCGGGGTTCTCTTCGAGGCGCTCTTCGAGCTCCCAGGGCATGTGTTCCCTGATATCCCCGAGCCAGTCACGAATTTTTTCGATAAATCGCTGCATTGTCGGTGTATTCAATCTCCGGAAGCGCGCTAGTACAGCAGATCAGTCGCTGCCGTGCAATTCCTGGCGCTGGCAGATCCTGTTCTCGACGGCCATGACTGCGGCCTCGACACGTGAATGAACATCGAGTTTGCGCAGGATTGCCTTGACATGCAGCTTGACGGTGCCGTCGGAGATTCCGAGATTACGCGCAATGACCTTGTTGCTCTGCCCCTCCGCCAAAAGGCAGAGTATTTCGCGTTCACGAGGCGTCAGATCGGAAAAGAGATCCTGCTCCTGTTCTTCCTCGACCTCGCCCTCTTCCTGCCTGATGGCCGCACGCGCGAGCACTCCGGTGAGTTCGCGTGAAACAACGGTCCTTCCGGAGACGATTTCACGCAGCGAGGCAATGAGTTCATCGGGCTCCATGTCCTTGAGCAGGTAGCCATTGGCACCGAACTGGAGGGAATCGATAACATCCTGTTCGTCCTGGCTGGTTGTGAGCATCGCGATGGGCATCTCCGCATGC
>JARFQQ010000212.1 GCA_029287695.1 Gammaproteobacteria bacterium
AGGGTGACATCCCCGGGTGGAACGACTGAGCAAGCCATCCGGGTTTTCGAACAGGAGGGTCTCGAGCAAATCGTCAAGCAGGCGATGACCGCCGCCCGTGATCGCTCGATCGAACTCTCCTCGCAACTGCCGCTCGATTGATATCATGGCCAGCGGTTACCTTTCGAGCCCCTTCATTTTTCTCATCCAGGTAGTATTCGGTGCCTACGCACTGATCGTGATGCTGCGCTTTCTCTTTCAGCTTCTGCGCGTTGACTTTCACAATCCCCTGTCACAGTTCGTCGTCACGATAACCTCCCCGCTGTTGCGGCCGATGCGCAAATTCATCCCGGGTATCGCCGGCATGGACATCGCCTCGCTGATACTCGCCTGGCTCGTCAAATCTGTCGAACTCCTGCTCGTCATGCTCCTTTCCGGGAACGGTATTGTCATGGCGGCATTCCTCTGGGCCGTTCCTGCCCTTGTGTCACTGCTTTTCACACTCTTTATCGCCGCCCTGATCATTCTGGCAATCATGAGCTGGATACCCTCACTTCAGACGCATCCCCTCGCATGGATCCTGCGCGCCCTGACAGACCCGCTGCTGAGTCCGATCCGCAGGCATCTCCCTGCCCCCTCGGGGCTTGATTTCTCTGTCATGATCGCGATCGTCGGCCTGGTCTTTCTCAGAATGCTGATCATCCCTCCCCTCGCCGCTCTCTTTGGCATGCCGGCCGGGCTCCTCTGATACGGATCGCTGCACAGAGGGGAGAAAGAGAGATACATTTCACATAACTTGCGTCCTGAGTCCGAATCGCGCCAGGACCAGCAGGCAATCTGCAGATGACAGTCATCTGAAATTGAACCTGAATATGCCAGCCATCCATGCGCCTTTCAGGTATGCTACGGCCCCATGAGTGAGAAACACCTGACAGAAACACGCTTCGACAGCTTCGATTTCACAGATCCCGTCATGCAGGGCATCAGGGATGCCGGATTTACCTTCTGCACCCCTATCCAGGCACTGACGATCCCTATCCTGCTCGAGGGCGAGGATGTTGCCGGCCAGGCGCAAACAGGCACCGGAAAGACCGCGGCATTCATGCTCGGAACGCTGCAGTATCTGCATGACCACCCTGCCAGCGAGCATCGCAGACCGAACCAGCCACGCGCCATAATCATCGCCCCCACGCGTGAGCTCGCCATCCAGATTCACAAGGACGCCGAGCTGCTTGCGAAACACACGGGCCTGAAACTGCGCGTCGTCTATGGAGGCTCCGGCTACGAACAGCAGCGGAAATCACTGGAAGAGGTGGATATCCTGATCGGTACGCCCGGACGGCTTATCGACTATCTCAAGCAGCGCGTTTATAACCTGGATGCAATTCAGGCTGTCGTGCTGGATGAGGCCGATCGCATGTTCGATCTGGGTTTCATCAAGGACATCCGTTTCCTGCTGCGACGCATGCCCCATCCCCGGGAACGTCTCGGCATGCTCTTCTCTGCGACACTCAGCTATCGCGTCACCGAACTGGCCTACGAGCACATGAACGATCCAAGGATCGCCAAGGTCGAGTCCGATTCGGTGACAGCCAACCGTGTTCGCCAGATCGGATACATGGTTGCCAACGATGAAAAGATACCGCTGCTGATCGGCCTTTTACGCGCCCATGAAGCTGCCCGGACAATCATTTTCGTCAATACCAAGCGGGCCGCTGACCAGGTCTGGGGGTATCTCGAGGGTAACGGCATCAGTTGCGCGATCCTCTCCGGTGACGTCCCCCAGAAAAAGCGTCTCTCCCTGCTCCGGAAATTCCAGGAAGGCGAGGTGCAAGTCCTCGTAGCGACCGATGTCGCCGCGCGTGGACTGCATATCGAGGACGTCAGCCACGTGATCAACTACGATCTGCCGACAGACGCGGAAGACTATGTACACCGGATCGGCCGTACGGCACGAGCCGGAACAGACGGCGACGCAATCAGCCTTGTCTGCGAAACCTATGCCATGTCCCTGCCGGATATCGAGGAGTACATCAAGGCACGCATTCCTGTCGAAATGCCGTCACTGGACCTGCTTGCCGAGGTTGACCCCGCGAGCCGCGTCAGAACCGAACGTCGCAAGCCGCGCCAGTCGGGAGGGAAACGCAATGCCTCCGCTGGCGGGAAAGAGGCTCCCGGCAAACCAAGAAGCCGTCGTCGCAGGCGCAAGCCCTCTGCGAATAATGCCACTCGATCCGACTAACAAATGCTCTCGCTGTCTCGAGTCGACCTGCTGCACCTACACGACCGAGGCGATCGGGACGCCGAGATCGAAGGCTGATTTCGATCATCTGCTTTGGCAGATTTCCCACGCCGGCGTCGAGATCTACAAGGACAGCAGTGGCTGGTACCTGCTGGTTAACGGGCGCTGTGAACACCTTCGCGAAGGCGGCCTGTGCGCCATCTATGACCGGCGACCCCAGGTCTGTCGCGACTATGACAATGCCTGGTGCGAATTCGACGAACCGGCAGCCAAACATTTTGCACTCCACTTCAGGAATTACGACGAACTGCTGACCTACTGCAAAAAACGCTTCAGTCGATGGGGCTCCTGACGCAGGCAAGGGCCCTGATATCGAGGCCGCTTTGGTGAGTGTTATAATCCGCTTTTTTTGATTCCCGGACAGACACATGCAACTCTCGACACTCACTGCCGTCTCCCCCGTCGATGGGCGTTACGGTAACAAGACGGAACCCCTTCGGAAGATATTCAGTGAGTACGGGCTCATTCGCTATCGGGTCATCGTCGAAGTTCGCTGGCTGCAGGCTCTCGCTGGCAACCCGCAGATCAGTGAAGTGCCGCCTTTCAGCAAGCAGGCAAACGAACGACTGGAAGCCATCATCAGCGACTTCGGAACTGACGATGCTGGCCGCGTGAAGGAGATCGAGCGCACCACCAATCACGACGTCAAGGCCGTTGAATACTTCCTCAAGGAGAAGATCGCGGACAATCCCGAGCTCGAGGCAGTCAGTGAATTCATCCATTTCGCCTGCACCTCTGAGGATATCAACAACCTCTGCCATGCATTGATGCTAAGAGACGGGCGCAACAGCGTGCTGTTGCCCGAATTGCAGCAGGTAATCGACGCGGTACGCGAAATGGCGCAGGAGCATGCCGCTCTTCCGATGCTCTCGCGCACGCATGGCCAGCCGGCCTCTCCATCGACCATCGGCAAGGAGATGGCCAATGTCGTCGCACGTCTCGAGCGCCAGAAGGTGCAGATCTCCGGCGTACCGCTGCTCGGCAAGATCAACGGTGCTGTCGGAAATTACAACGCGCATCTCTCAGCCTACCCCGAGATCGACTGGCCTTTATTCGCCAGGAACTTCGTCGAGTCACTGGGCCTCGAATGGAATCCCTATACCACCCAGATCGAGCCGCATGACTATATCGCCGAACTCTTTGACGGGATCTCGCGTGTGAACACCATCATGATCGACTACTGCCGTGACATCTGGGGCTATATCTCTACGGGTTATTTCAGGCAGAAGACAAAAGCCGGTGAAGTCGGCTCATCGACCATGCCGCACAAGGTCAACCCGATCGATTTCGAAAACGCCGAGGGGAACTTCGGGATTGCCAATGCCCTTTTCGGCCATCTTTCCGCGAAACTGCCGGTCTCGCGCTGGCAGAGAGACCTGACGGATTCCACGGTACTGCGCAATCTCGGTGTCGGTATCGGGCATACCTCGATCGCACTGCAATCACTCTTGCGCGGCATCAACAAGCTCGAGGCAGATGCAGAACGGCTCGCCAGTGATCTGGATGCTAACTGGGAAGTCCTGGCAGAACCGATCCAGACCGTCATGCGCCGTTACGGCATCGAGAAGCCCTACGAAAAACTCAAGGAGCTCACGCGCGGGCAGAGAATCACGCCCGAACAGCTCGCAGCATTTATCGATGGTCTGGATATTCCTGAAGCTGCGAAGCAATCGCTGCTGCAGATGAAACCGGCGACCTACACCGGCAATGCAGAGGAACAGGCACAGAAGGTCTGACGCTTTCCCCTCCAGACAAAAAGAAAGGCCGCAGTGACTGCGGCCTTTCTCTATTTTGCGGGCAGGCCGAAGCCTGCCTCAACCCGTGTTGCTGGAATCAGTCGATAGTGACTTCAACGCGACGGTTCAGCTGGCGACCCTCAGCTGTTTCGTTGGTCGCGACCGGCTGGCTCTCGCCCATTCCCGTAGTCGTGAAGACGCTACGAGGAACATCGGCACCGGCGGAAAGATAATCAGCAACAGCATCGGCACGACGCTGGGACAGATCCTGGTTGTACGCCTCGGAACCAACGCTGTCGGTGTGACCGACGATGGTAACGCTGCTGTAACCCTTCTCTTTCAGCTTCGGGCTCTCGGCGATGAGATTGTCGAGCTTGGATTGCAGGTCAGGACGGATAGTGGCTTTGTCGAAATCGAACAGGCCGGTACCGCTGATAGTGTAGACTTCTTCACCACAGGTCGGCAGACCGTAGGATACTTCCCAGCACTCTTCGTAGCTGTTGACGACATTCTCGCCCTGGGAATCGGACAGATACTCTGCATCACCTGCAAAAGCAGATGTTGTGATTGCAAGACCAGCAGCCAGACTCAGAGGCGCGATCAGTGCAGTCAGTTTTGTGTTTACCTTTGACATAGGTACTCCCCTTAGTTTTTTTGCGCAAAAACAAAATTGTTTCTTCAGGCACAGGGATAATACAACAACATCTATCCCTACACCAGACAGATAGTATTGTAATACAAAAAAAATGAAAGTACATCATTCAATTAGTTGCCCTTCGTCATGTATTCTGTGACACAAAACAGTCATCTCCCGATGTGGAAAATTGCGGGTTTTCCCTAATATGCTGATAAATCATGCTTTTTTCCGCGACTACTGGCAAAAAAAACCATTACTGTTGCGAAATGCCGTGGATTTGCCTGAGCAGAATCCCGACAGGGAAGCCCTTTTTTCGCTCGCCGGCGACGAAAATATCGAATCGCGCCTCGTTGTGGAGCATGGTGAGCGCCCCTGGGAGGTGCATTTCGGTCCTTTCACGCGCTCTCGACTCGATACATTGCCGGATTCGGGCTGGACAATTCTCTTTCAGGACATGGACAAGCATCTGCCCGACGTCGCCAGCCTGTTGCAGCAATTCAGGGGAATGCCGCGCTGGCGTATCGACGACATTATGATCAGTTACGCCGTCGACAAGGGGTCTGTCGGGCCTCATACGGATGAATACGATGTCTTTCTCATTCAGGCGTCCGGCAGGCGCCTCTGGCGCATCAATGCAGATCCCGGGTCGGACAGGCGCCTGGTGCCGGATCTGGATATGAAGATCCTTCGGCATTTCGATGCAGAACAGGAGTGGCTACTCGAACCGGGTGATGTGCTTTATCTGCCGCCCGGCGTGGCTCACTGGGGTATCGCTGAAGGTGAATGCATCACCTGGTCAGTGGGCTTCCGCGCACCCTCGGCGCAGGAACTTTTTCCCGAGTGGGCGGAAGAGCAACAGCAGACGATCGAAGAGCATCGCTACCGGGATCCGGAGCTCCAGCTTCAGATCCATGACGGGGAGATACAGCCACAAGCAGTCCTCAAACTGCAGGAGATGCTCACTTCGGCACTTGAACAGGATCCGGATGATTTTGGTGACTGGTTCGGCCGGCACATCACGCAACCGAAAGAACACCTGCATCCCCTGCCGAATCCGGAGTTGTCCACCCCGCAAATGCTGCTTGAGGTTTTGCAGCAACAGCCGCTCGTGCGACATCCGGCCAGCAAGATCCTCTACATGCACACTGCCGGCAAGCTGCTTCTTTTCTGCGGCGGCGTCTCCTGCCAGCTGCCGGAATCCTGCCTCCCCCTGGCGATCCTCCTCAGCGAACAGGATGCATGGCATCAGGAAGAACTCGAGAGCTGGTTACATGATGAGAGAACCGCAGCCATGCTGATCGATCTCTGCCAACGGGGTTACATCGGTTTTGAATAGGCAGGATTACAGCATCGGTCTCGTTACCTGGCAGGATGCCGCCGATGAACTCTCGGCCATCCGTCACCGGGTCTTCATTGACGAACAGAAGGTACCGCCCGAACTCGAGTGGGATGGTCGCGATGAAG
>JARFQQ010000015.1 GCA_029287695.1 Gammaproteobacteria bacterium
CACCGGCGCGGCGGTGTGCGCTGGCCGCTCTTCTGGCAGCTGACCCCCGGCATCGTGGTCGGGGCGCTCTCCGGGGCACTGATCGCAGAGCAGCTCGAGACGCTCTGGTTGCAGCGTGTATTCGGGACTTTCGCGATCCTCGTCAGTTTCCAGATGGTCTTCTCGTCGAAAGTACAACCGCATCGGCAGTTGCCTGGCAAGCCCGGCATGACCGCTGCCGGCGGCATCATCGGGACGGTTTCCTCGGTGGTGGGAATCGGCGGTGGCTCCATGACCGTGCCCTTTCTCTCATGGAACAATGTCCCCATGGTCAACGCCGTTGCGACCTCGAGTGCCTGCGGACTGCCGATTGCCATCGCGGGCGCCATCGGCTTTCTTGCCGCGGGCTGGGGCAACGAGGCATTGCCGGCATACAGCAGTGGCTATCTCTACTGGCCGGCTGCGGGGGGCATCATCCTGACGAGCGTCCTGATGGCGCCGGTCGGTGCGCGGCTTGCGCATCAGCTGCCCGTCGGGACACTCCGGAAGATCTTTGCCACGCTGCTATTCGTCATCGGCATCCGTCTCCTCGTCGGTTAGGTCGTCGTCTGGCGGATCCGGCATGCGATGGAAGAGGTAGAGCGTGCCGGAATAGTCCCGCAGTGCCAGCAGGTCCCCGCGCAGGCCATATTCGAATCGCGTGACCACGCCCGTTTCTGGAATACCAACATAGAGCATCGTGCGGCCGACGATGAGGCGGGCGTCATTGTAGTCGCCGCGGTTGTAGAAGCGGATCCAGCCGTCCTTGATCCAGAGGCCATCACCCGAGCGGCTTCGCCAGCGGCCGGCCACGCGCAGTTCAGGGGCGGTCTGTTTCAATCCGAAACCGGATTCGAACGGGAGTCTTTCAGAACCGAAAGGAGAGATGATATCGGTCCTGCCATAGCGGCCGTAACTGCTCGTATCGGGGTCGCGCATGGCATCCAGCATCGACTGCATGCCTGTCACGAAGGGTGATTCCACCGTCCGATACTCGGCCTGGAGAAGGGGTGAGGCTAGCAGTAGAGCAACGGCAGCTGCGAGCTGTTTCATGCAATTCCGGTCTGATGGCAGGGGAAAAAGATTATCGGCGAATGGTCATTTTTTTTCCAGCAGTGGTATTCTTGCGCCTCTGTTTCAACAAGTGGTACCCCGTCATGGGCGACGAGTCTCAGAAACCCGACACCGAAACCATCAGTGTCACACTGAAGGTGCTGCAGGATGCGGCCGCCCGGGGCAATGCGAAAGCGGCTTACCAGCTCGGTATCATGTATGCCAACGGCGACGAGGTCGAGCTGCAGTACTCCCGTGCCGTCGAATACATCAGCCAGGCTGCAGAAGCAGGACTTGTCGAGGCGATGTCGACGCTGGCCTGGCTCTTTGCCAACGGCCTCGGTGTTCAACAGGATGATGAGAAGACCCGTTACTGGTACTTCAAGGCGGCCGAGCATGGTGAGCCGAAAGACCAGTACATGATTGCGACCATGTATCGCTTCGCCCAGTTCGGTGCGCAGCGTGATCACCAGAAAGCACTGGAGTGGTATTACAGGGCCGCCGACCAGGGGTTCCCGCCGGCCCAGTTCGCGCTGGGCAAGATGCTCATGGACGGAAAGCATATCGAAAAGGACCTGGTGCGTGCCTTCCAGTGGCTCTCTCTTGCTGTTGCCAATGGCAGCAAGCGGGCCGGCAAGGCGATGGAAGAACTCGTGAAGCAGATGACTCCTGAGCAGTTCAACCATGCCCGCGCAGAGATGCTCTCGGCGGCCGGCAACGAGATGCAGGAACGCCCGCAGTAAGCCTCTCTCTCAACCCTTGCGTGCGGGGATCACGCCGATACGCTCGCTGATTCTGAGCGGCTTTCCGTTGTCGAGGCGCCTGTCATAGATAGAGGCGTAGGTCATGACGTTCTTCACGTACCCGCGCGTCTCCTTGTAAGGGATCAGTTCCACCCAGATGTCCGCCGGCAGCGCCCTGTCGTATTGCCAGCGCTTCGCTCGTCCAGGCCCCGCATTGTAGGAGGCAGTCGCGAGGGTGAGGTTGTTATCGAACTTGTCCAGCATCATGCGCAGGTAACCGGTACCCAGGGCAATATTCCTGTCGGGCCTGATGAGATCGCTTCCCGAGGTGCTGCCGAGCCCGTATTTTTTCGAGACCAGTTTTGCGGTTCCGGGCATCAGTTGCATCAGGCCGCGAGCTCCGGCGCTCGAATTCGCGTCGCGCATGAAGGCGCTCTCCTGGCGCAGGATGCCGAATGCCCAGGAGGTATCGAGCTGGCGGGTCTTCGCGTAACGGCCGACAAGGTCGCTGTGTTTCACGGGAAAACGGATTTCCAGGTCATCCCAGTAGCCTGATTTTGCGAGGGTGAAAATGGCGCGGTCGAGTATCTCCCACTCGTGGAAGATGGTTGCAGCGGCAATTTTCTGCTGCTCGTCAAGGCCCTTGACCAGCTGGTTCCACTCCCGCCGCATCTCGGTGTGACGGCCGAGGCGGTCGAGTTCCCGGATACGCAACATCGCGGGATCAGCCTCGAGCCGTTTCCGAACATCGTTGCTTACGGGCGCGGGTGCATGGGCAAAATGGTACTCCTCTCCAAGACGGTCGCTGGCGAGATAGGCATAGAAGCTGCGGTCCCTGGCAATATCGCGGTAGATTTTTTTGGCCGCGAGTTTCTCACCCTGCTGTTCGAGTGCGCGCGCCTTCCAGTAACGCCATTCCTGCTCTTCTGACTGTGATGACGGCATTTTCGCGACCCAGGCTTGCACCCGTTTCCAGTCTTCGCGCAAGAGTGCGGCCTTGACGCGATATCCGTGCAAGTCCTCGAACGACTTGCAGGCGCCGGTCCCTTTGAAGAAAGCATAAACCGCCTTGCCCGGTTCCCTGTAGAGACCGCCGGCAAGACGCTCTTCGATGATACAACGCTCTGTTGGCGAGAGTTTGTGGCGTTTTTTGATCTGCTTCCATTTCTTCAGGGCGGATTCCGGTGACTGGTAGGCAAGGCGCTTGAGACCGTAGCCGACCATCTGCCCGCGCCAGGGGTGCACGGCGGTGACGGCATCGAGGTTTTTCTGCGGTGACTTCCGCAGTTTTGCAAAGGCCCTGACCCGTTCCGCATCACTCTTTGACAGGTATTTCGCAAGGTGTGTGGCGATGCCTGTCTGCCCCAGGTTCATGGCCTTGTCGGCGCGACTCCAGATCCTGTCACGCGTGAGAAGCCCTTTCTGTCTCCAGTAGCTGAAGACCGGGTCGCAGGCAGCAGGGCGGGAGCGCCCGTCATCCCAGATCTCGTCGACCTGGTCATGCGTCTTGCGGCCATTGCCCGTGCGCTGCAAGGCAGTCAGGTAGTGACATTTACGGCCGATGTTCGGATCACGCTCGTCATACCATTTCAGAT
>JARFQQ010000091.1 GCA_029287695.1 Gammaproteobacteria bacterium
CGGCGCTCGCCGTAAGCCTGCCCGGCGGGAATATCCACGGTCTTGCTGTCGCCGACACTCATCCCGAGCACGGCCTTCTCAAACCCCTCGATGACCTGCTTGAGTCCCAGTGTGAATTCCAGCGGTTCACCACGCGGGTGAGACGAATCGAATTCATTGCCATCCGTCAGCTTGCCCGTGTAATGCACACGAACTGTCTGACCCATTTCTGCCTGCGACATAGACTTTCTCCGGATTGATCTGGAATGCCCCTTGAAAAACAGGCAACTCTCCGAATCAGAATCATCACCGGCCCAAAGGATTCAAGCGGGCACCGTAAACAAGTTTCCGGGGGAATGCAATCCACCTCCCGCTACATTGCCGCTGACATTACAGAGCGTTCGCGTAGAATCAGCGACATGTCCAGAACTGATGACTCTTCCTACAGCTGGAATCAGCTCATGGCAATGGTCCTGTCCCATCGCCGTGAGTTGCTGATCGCCAATGTGATTGCCGTTTTCGGAGCCCTCGCGGCAGTTCCGGTTCCTTTGCTGATTCCCCTGCTCGTCGACGAGGTATTACTGCAGGAGCCGGGTAGCGCTGTCGACTTTATGAACAGGCTTTTTCCGGAGAGCTGGCATGGCCCGATTCTCTATATCTCTGCGATCACACTTCTGACGCTGTTCATGCGCCTGCTGACCCTGATTTTCGGTGTCTGGCAGACACGCGAGTTCACCTGCATTGCAAAGGAAGTCATCTTTGGAATTCGCCGCTCGCTTTTGCAGCGACTGGGCCGTATCTCCATGTCCGAGTACGAGACGCTTGGGTCCGGCAAGGTGGCCTCGCACCTGGTCACCGATTTGCAGTCAATCGATGACTTCATCAGCGTCGGCATCAGTAAATTCGTCGTTGCTGTACTCAGTATTGTCGGCACTGCGGTTGTCCTGCTCTGGATGCACTGGCAGCTGGCGCTCTTCATCCTGCTGCTGAATCCGCTGGTCATCTATGTCACCACGATTTTCGGCCGCAAGGTCAAGCAGCTCAAGAAACACGAGAATGCAGCCTTCCAGCTCTTCCAGGAATCCCTTTCAGAGACACTTGATGCGATCCAGCAGATACGCGCCGCGAACAGGGAGAAACACTACATCGCTCGTCTGACCGATGTAGCGGCTGACGTGCGCAACCACTCCACGCGTTTTGCCTGGCAGAGTGATGCGGCATCGCGACTCTCTTTCGTCATCTTTCTTTTCGGATTCGACATATTCCGCGCCCTGAGCATGCTCATGGTCCTCTTTTCAGACCTGACGATCGGCCAGATGCTGGCTGTCTTTGCCTACCTGTGGTTCATGATGGGGCCCGTCCAGGAGGTGCTCAATATCCAGTATGCCTGGCATGCCGCCAGGGCAGCGCTCAACAGGATCAATGCCCTTATCGATGTCCCGCTGGAACCTGTCTACCCGACCAGGCAGAATCCGTTCTCAGGCAAGCAGGCAGTCTCGGTGGAGATGCGTGACGTCTGTTTCTCCTATGGTGACGGGCCGCCGGTGCTGGACCATCTCTCGATTCGGATACCAGCCGGGGAGCGTGTCGCACTGGTCGGTGCCAGTGGCGGGGGCAAGACAACCTTCGTCCAGGTGCTGCTGGGACTCTACAGGCCGAAATCCGGCGAGGTGCTGTTCGACGGAGTCCCCGTGGAGCAGATCGGCCTGAGTCTCGTTCGGGACAATATCGCAACTGTCCTGCAACACCCTGCTCTTCTCAACGATTCGCTGCGTATGAACCTGACCCTCGGCGGTGAGGCAACTGACGCCCAACTCTGGAATGCCCTCGAAATCGCCCAGCTCGGTCAAACTGTCGCAGCGATGCCGGCCGGGCTGGAGACCATTGTCGGCAACCAGGGCGTGCGGCTTTCCGGCGGGCAGCGCCAGCGCCTCGCAATTGCCCGCATGGTGCTGACAGATCCAGCAATCGTGATCCTCGACGAGGCAACCTCTGCACTGGATACTGTCACCGAGACACGTCTTCACGAATCACTCAGCGCCTTCCTCGAGGGTCGCACGACGATTATCGTGGCCCACCGGCTCAGCGCCGTCAGGCAGGCAGAACGCGCCCTCGTCTTCGAGGATGGAAAAATCGTTGAGGAAGGTGGTCACGAGGAACTGATCGAGAAAGACGGACTTTATGCCTCTCTTTATGCATAGACCATCGCTGACTGCCGGGGAATCCGGCAATCGCCTCGCGCACGGGATTGCGGCCTTCCGGTTCGTGATCGAAACCGGGGTCTCGATATCGCTTCGTCAGGAAGGATGACCCATCACTCCCAGGTTGACCAGACCGGCGTACAACCTGTGGGCATTTGCGGCAGTCGCCCCATGCTGATCCAGGTCTGTTCCGGCGAGTGAAAATCGGAACCTGCCGAGGCCAGCAAACCGAAATCCGCGGCATGCCGGGCCATGGTGAAGATATCATCTTTGCTATGGCTGCCTGAAACCACCTCGATAGCCTCGCCTCCATATTCCCGAAATTCGCCAATGAGCTTTCTGAGCTTTGTGCGGGTCATGCGGTAGCGGGCAGGATGTGCGATAACCGCCTGGCCGCCGGCTGCGTGAATCCAGCCAACTCCCTCCTCCAGGGTCGCCCATTCACCAGCAACATGCCCGGGCTTGCCCGCCACCAGGTAATGCCTGAATACATCACGCATGTCCTTCGCCTTGCCGATTGCAACAAGATGGCGACCGAAATGTGTCCTGCTGATGAGTTTGCCGCTGGAGAGTGCTTTCGCATGCTGGTAAGCGTTTTCGATACCCGAATTCGCCAGCCTGCGCCCTATCTCCTCGGCGCGCCACTGGCGGAACTCCATGATTCGGTCCAGCCCGGCCTGCAGCCCCGGATCATCGGGATCGATCCCGAGGCCCACGATGTGAACTGTTTGCCTGTTCCAGGTCACGGAAAGCTCGATTCCCGGCACCATAACGAAGCCATGGTGTTGCCTTGCAGCTTGCAGGGCGTCCGTGAATCCCGCGGTTGTGTCATGATCCGTCAGGGCGAGAACGTTGACCCCCGAGGCGGCTGCATGGCTGACCAGTTCTGCGGGTGTCAAGGTTCCGTCGGAGGCTGTAGAATGTGCGTGAAGATCGTAAACGGGGCGCATAAGCCCTCATTCTACCCGAACACGCAGATGACAGCCTCTTCCCTATCGCCGGAATTCAGCCTGATCATGGAAAGGTTTCTCTCCCTTTCCGAACGCGTCGCGGAAAACTGGGAAGAAGACAAAGCCGAGACCACGCCCGATCTTCTGATACGTGCAGCCGAACAGCTGCATGACATGATCGCCCATCTCACCGAGGACGATCGCAAGTTGCAGGAGGATATCGATATCGACCAGTGTTGTGACTATGGTCTGCATCTCTTCGATGAGCAGTCTGACCTGGCTTTGCGTTGTGGTCTTGATGCCATCGCTGAACAGATCGAGGATCTCTGCTTCCCCTTCTGCCTCTGGGCAGTCCGGCACCATGCGACCATCAGCCACTTGCAACCGGTGGTCAACGCGCTTGGACGCAAGGCTAACGAATTGCGTGAGCCCGGGGCGCTCTCATCGCTTTTTACGCAAGTCAACGAGATCATGGATGCAATTGACGAGAAGATCCGTCAGGACATCGATAGCAACGACCCGATGCGCCCCTGGCGTATACTGCTCATCAACAGGGCCATCATCGCAACCCGCAGTTTCCAGGCTGTGTTGATCGATACTGCATACCTCGATATCGTTAATTACCTTCCGCACGAGGCGCCCGGATTTTTTGAAAACGCGATGGAACAGATGGACCTGGTCGGTTATCCAAATCACGTAAAGCAAATCGTAGAAACCTGGTTTCAGCGATATGCAGCCAAACCGACCCTGCACTGACTGCAGCCATGAAACTGCTTTTCGATCTTTTCCCCGTCGTTCTTTTCGTCGTTGCCTATTTCCTCTCGGACATCTATGTCGCAACAGGCGCCCTGATCCTGGCAACCCTCGTCCAGGTGGTGTGGCTGAAGGTGCGGGATGGTACCGTGCCGAAAATTCATCTGGTGACACTCGCCCTGCTCCTCTTTTTCGGCGGCCTGACAATCCTTTTACAGGATCCGCTTTTCATCAAGTGGAAACCCACCATTGTCAACTGGCTGTTTGCCGCAGGATTTCTCGTTGTGCCCCTGTTTGGAGGCAAGACGCTTCCCGAGAGAATGATGGGAAGCAATGTCGCGCTCAGGGAGGAACAGTGGAAAAGGCTCAATCTCGCATGGATTCTATTTTTCATTCTCCTGGGTATCCTGAACCTCGCGGTTGCTTTTAACTTCAGCGAGGTCACATGGGTGAACTTCAAGCTCTTTGGCCTGATGGGGCTGACTGTTCTGTTCGCTCTCGGCCAGGGCTTCTACATTGTCCGCCATACCCAGGAATCCGCTGACTGATCTCTGGCAGGTATTTCCACCATGTACTATGCAATCATCGCTGAAGACACCCCGCAATCGCTCGAAAAACGCCTTGCAGCGCGTCCTGACCATCTCAAGCGTCTCGAGGCGCTGCGTGAAGAAGGACGCCTGCTGACTGCCGGGCCGCACCCCGGCATCGACAGCGAAGACCCCGGAGATGCCGGCTTCACGGGCAGCCTCATCATTGCCGAATTTCGATCCCTCGGGGAGGCGATTGCCTGGGCCGGGGACGACCCCTATCAACATGCCGGCGTCTATGCCAGTGTGACCGTCAAACCCTACAAGAAGGTATTCTGATGAAAACAATAATGACCGCACTACTACTTCTGCTGGCTTTCGCGGCACATGCAGAAGATCAGAAAGGCGATGAGCTGGACAAGATCATCCTGACTATCAATGGTGAGTCCATCACGATATCGGACATGCTGTCCTACGCGAGTCTCAGGGATGGTGCGCCACTTGCCGAGGACCCTGTCGCAGCACAGAACCAGATTCTCAACGAGATGCTCACGACCATCATGCTGAGCCAGGAGGCTGGCAGGCTCGGGCTTGAAAAAGAGACCTCAACCATGCGTACCCTGAAATTCATGCGTATGAATGTACTCAGGGACGCGCTCATCGAGCGCATGATGAACGACCAGTCCGTTTCCGACGAGGAGCTCAAAAAAGCCTATGCAGAAAATTATCCGGTGGAGCCGGAAGTCCGCTATCTGGTAAGGCATATTCTGGTCGACGATGCTGCAAAAGCGGAGGAAATCATCAGCCAGCTCGACAAGGGTGAAGAATTCGAAGGACTGGCCAGGGAGCTCTCGACGGGACCCTCCGGACCGGAGGGCGGATCACTCGGGTGGATCTCGCCCGAGCTCGTTGTTCCCGCTTTTGGCGAGGCGATGCTGAAACTCGAAAAAGCGCAATATACAAAGGCCCCCGTTCAGACACAATTCGGCTGGCACGTCATCCTGCTCGAGGATGTTCAGGAAGTCGAGCGTGATGAGCCACCTGCTCTCGAGACCGTGAGACCCGTCCTCGAACAACAGATCAAGGCCGTCAAGGTACAGTCTGAAATTCAGCAATTGCGTGAAACCATGAATATCGAAACGCCTGACGAATCGATGATACAGATCAACAGGCCAGATGAAGCCGAGTCAACCGAGTGAGCATGGACATCAATCAGCCGGGCCAACCCGGCTTTCTCATTTTTCGGCTGCGGGGAGGCTCTGCAAGTCCCGCTATGCGTTTCACTGAATCTTCTGTTCAGGCCAGGTCATCATCAACTTGCATTGCCCTGAAGTGATCATTGGCACCCGGGGTTACCATGCATCTCTCTCGTAATCGTCGCGAGACGGAGTTTTCCGGGGATGAGGCAGAAACCGCGCGCTCGGTTATGCAACGGGTAAGGAACGACAAGAAAAGCGGATCCTGCCAACAGGCAGGCATCCCACCCGTTGTTGATGACAGGTAATAAAGACAGATGGAAAAGATCATACTACTCGTCCCGCTGATACCGCTCCTGTCGGCCCTGCTGACACAGCTGTTATTTCCGCGGATGGGCCGTCAGGCCGCCAGGATCAGTGTGATCGGAAGCCTGCTGACTTTTCTGTTTGCCGTAGCTACGCTCTGGCTGGTACTCGCCGTGCCCGGATCGTACGGCGTGCATCTTTTCGATACCTCCGCTCTCCTGCTGCTCGATCCGCTCAGCAGTCTCATGGCAACGGTGATCGCCGGTATCAGTCTGATCGTCCACATCTACTCACTGCGCTACATGGCAGAAGAGACCGGCTATGCACGGTTTTTCATTTTGCTGGACCTGATGACCACCTCTCTGCTCGTGATGGTAGCGGCAGGCGACCTCTTGACCCTTCTGGTTGCCTGGCACCTGATCGGCGTGCTGCTCTACTTTCTGCTTGGACAGAATACAAGGGACAAGTCAGCATGGCGTTATGCCTTCTGGACGAAAATCACCTATCGTATCGGAGACATGCCACTGGTGATTGCGGCTGTACTTCTCTACCAGGCTTACGACACATGGTCACTGCCGATAATCTTCGAACAGCTCATGGCTGCACCGGAAGCGCACAAGGTGCTCGGGCTGCGACTGCCTGACGTCGTCGCGGCACTGATTGCCTTTTCCGCTTTTGCACGTTCAGCCCAGTTTTTCGTGCATACCTGGCTACCCTACACCATGTCCGGACCGACACCTGTCTCGGCACTCATGCATGCAGGTATCGTCAATGCCGGCGGCTTTGTCATCAATCGATTCGCTCCAGTCTTCATGCAGAGTTCGGATGTCCTGCACTGGGTCTTCATCGTCGGGCTCTTTACGGCTGTGGTCGGCTCGATGTTGATGCTGACGCAAAACGACATCAAGAAATCCCTCGGCTACTCGACCATGGGGCAGATGGGATTCATGATCATGGAGTGCGGCATCGGCGCCTTCTCACTGGCGATCTATCATCTGATTGCCCACGGTCTCTTCAAGGGAACCATGTTTCTCGGTGCGGGTAGCGTGATCAACAGTGCGCGCAAGAGTGACTATGTCCCCAAGGAAGACCTCTATACTTTCATTGTCGAACGGCGGCCTGCGAGGCAGCGCCTGCCCTGGCTAACGATGGCAGCGGTAACGCTGGCCGTACCCGTCTTCATTCTTGTCTCGACGCACTGGCTCATTTCCCAGGATTATTTCCAGAAACAGAGCGCTGTCGTACTGCTGTTCTTTGGCTGGATAACCGGCGCCCAGCTGATCTTCTCCTCCTACCAGATGGGCACCCGGAATATTCGCCGCATGGTCATCCTGGCAATTGTCTCCTTCGCGGTGGTCGTGCTCGGCTACACCCTCATCAGCCATGCCTTCGACCTCTTTCTCTATCCCGATCCGGTGTTTCGTGAACAGCTCTATGCTGCCGCAGATATCGATATCATCTGGTTCGATGCCCTGATCGTGCTGGTCACGCTGATCATTATCTTCGGCTGGTTCATCACCTTCCTTGCCGACCGTGACGGTGGCCGCAAGAAGCGTTACGCGAGCAACCTCTGGCTGATGTTCTATGCATTGACATCCCGCGAGTTCTATTTGCCACATCTCTACACGCTGATGACACGCCGCCTGCTGAAAATCGCTGAACGCCTGAATGTCTGGATGAGGTGGATCTGAGATGACTGAAATACTCATCCTCTTCCTGGCCGGACTTTTCCTGCCACTCTTTCCCCTCAGCATGGGTTTCAACTGGCTGCTTGGACGAATGCAGTCTCCCGTGTTGCGCGCTCTCGCCCTGCTGCTCTGGCCACAGGCAGGACTGCTCCTGATCAGTCAGCTGGAGTTTGCTGTTCCCGACTGGTTTCTGTTGCTTGCACTGGCATCATCCGGATTCTATGCCTTTCGCGCCCTTGCCCTGCGAGACGTCGGCGAATGGAGCGGTTTCCTTGCGACTTCCTCCTGGGCGTTCCTGTGGATTCCGATCCATGCGGGCACCGCGATCATGAACGTACAGCTCTATGCGCTTGGTTTCAGCGTACCGCTGGTCCTGCTTGCTTTTCTCGGCGCAGGGCTGGAGCGACGCTTCGGTGCTGCATGCACCGGCTTGTATGGCGGACTTGCCGAATCCATACCACGATTTTCGACAATTCTCGTGCTTGTTGTTCTGGCGATCATTGCCACGCCGCTGTTTCCGGCATTCTTCATCATGCTCGTGACAATCACACAGGCCATGAGCGTCATGCCTGCCATTGCCGCCGGCATCGCCGTCGTCTGGTTGCTCTGGAGCTGGGCCGGCGCCCTGTTGCTGCAGGGCCTTGTCACCGGCACGCCTGACGACTCCCGGCCCGCCGATCTTCACACCGGGGCAATTCTGGGCTATGCACTGATCCTGGTGCTGCTTCTCGTGGCTGGCATTGCGGGAATGGGAGTGCTCTCATGACAATGGCGCTGGGAAAAAAGCTGGGCATCCGCTCGATGGTCTACGTTTCTGGCGAACCAATTCCGTTTTTCTGGCCCATGCGTTCATTCATCCATCACAACCCGCTGCATGGTCTCGAGGATCTGCCCTTCGCGGAGGCTGTCGCTATCGGAACCAGACTCTTTCATGGAAGAGGATTCCTGCCACGCCGTGATTACAAGCGATATCTTGCGGAAAACAGGGTAGCGACTGGTGAGCTGGAAGCAGGTATTGAGGAGTTTGTCGCGAAACAGGCATCTGTTCCCGGCATCGATCTCGAGCGCTGGTTGATGATCCTTTTAACCAGTCTCGACCATACGGTCGCACTCAAAGGCAAGTTTGCCGATGCCATCGATATCCATGCAGCACTGACAGATACGAAGCCCGACACCGGACGACCCGTCGACGAATCAGCACTTGCAGACACGCTTCGTGCAGAGCTGCTCGGTGACCGCCCGGTCTACGAGGCCGTCGATATCCTCTTCGGTACGGAGATTCAGACCGATCTCGACGAACTCGTCATCAAGACCTGTCTCGATTTTTTCGACGAGGGACAATCGGTCTGGCACATGCCCGGCCGCGAACAGGGCCTTTTTAACGCCTGGAGCGATCTGGCAGCGCACCATGACCGACTCCTGCTCGATGGACTGCCTGTCGGCCGGGTTCTGGCCGACAGGACTGAACCGGAAGAAGTCATCGCAGCCGTCATGGACAGCCTGGGGATTCCCCGGTCGGAATGGGTCGCCTGCTTTACGCGCGAGATCGCACAGTTGCATGGTTGGGCAGGTTTCATTCGATGGCGGGGAAATGCGAAACGCTATCACTGGACTCGACGCTTTCCTGCCGACCTGGTCGACTTCCTCGCAATCCGGCTGACTCTTGCACAGGCATTGCTCAACACGCGCCGTCACAGAAAGCTGCCAGTAACGCGCATGGCACTCGAGGATGCCATCAGCACACATACGCGCGAGACCTGGCTGCGTTACGAACTGCACAGTGGCTCGATCCTTCCGGCCTGGTTGCGTCCTGTCGAAGAGGCCCTGTTGCGCGGCAGGGAGCCGCTTGTCGACAAGGTATTCGAAGACTACAGCCTTGCCCTGCGCAAGCAGGAGGCCGATACCCAGGCAGAACGCCTGCGAGAGCTTGCGGCTGCCTGCGGGGATGAAGATGTGCTCGACAGGCTCCCACCGGACCAGCTGGACGATCTGTTGCGCATTCTGCAGCAATTCGAACGCGAGGAAGGCATGATCTGGCTGCAGGCCATGGAGAAGCATGCCATGGGCCATCTGCTGGAAAACGTCAATCTCACATTACCCGAAGAGCGTGACAAGCGGCCGTTTGCCCAGGCGCTTTTCTGCATCGATACCCGCTCCGAACGGATTCGCCGTCACCTGGAGAGCGCTGGCGACTACGAAACATTCGGTATCGCCGGATTCTTCGGGGTGCCGATCAGCTTTATGGAGCTTGGCAAGGGCAGCGAAATGCACCTCTGCCCTGTTCTGCTCAAGCCAAAGAACCTGGTACTGGAAATCGCCACGGCACCTGCCGGCGATGTTGCAGCACTCTCCGTCCTGGAAAAACTGCTTCATGAACTCAAGGAGTCGGTACTGACACCGTACGTTACCGTGGAAGCGATCGGCATGCTCTTCGGTTTTGACATGATCGGCAAGACGATCATGCCCCAGGGCTACGCACGCTGGCGTCAGCGTCTCTACAGGGAGAAACCCGGTACCCACCTGCTGCTCGACAAGCTCGACCGCGAACAGGCCAACTCCATCGTCCGTGCTGTACAGCGTGCCGTAGTCGGCAAGGCCGTCGAACTGGAAATCGGGCTCAAACCCGAGGTGATTACAGATGACATGGTACGCGAGCTTCGCGAAGCTGCACTGGGCAACACGACCTCGGCTCCGACACTGCTGGAGGCATGCTCGCTGACAGACGAGGAGGAACGCGATTTTATTCAGCGCCTGCGCAATGTCTACCGCATCGATGCGGCATTCGCGCGACTGCAGATGGAACAGGTTGGACGTATCGGATTCAGTCTCGAGGAACAGACCAATTTCGTTGCTCAGGCCCTGAGCTCGATTGGTCTCAAAAGCGGCATGTCGCGCTTTGTCCTGCTCGTGGGGCACGGCAGTACATCGGAGAACAACCCCTATGAATCCGCGCTCGACTGTGGCGCCTGCGGCGGCAACCACGGCCTCACCAATGCCAAGGCACTTGCCCACATGGCCAACAGGCCACAAGTGCGTAACCGGCTGCGCTACCACGGAATCATCATTCCCGAAGACACCTGGTTCATTCCGGCCATGCACGACACCGTCAGCGACCGGCTCAGGCTTTACGAGCTCGAGCGGATCCCCTCGTCGCACGTGATCTACCTCGACCGGTTACGCAGTGGCCTGGTCGCCGCATCGCGACTCTGCGCACAGGAACGCCTGCCCGAACTGCAACTCAAGCCGGCACCCGTCGATCCGGGCAGTGCCAATCGCGATGCGCATCGCAATGCAGTGGACTGGTCACAGGTCAGGCCTGAGTGGGGGCTGTCGGGCAATGCCTATTTCATCATCGGCCGACGCAATCTGACCCGTGATTTCCCGCTGAAAGGACGCGCCTTTCTGCACTCCTATGACTACCGGGCCGACGCGCGACGAAGGTTGCTTGAAAGTATCCTCACGGGCCCTCTCGTGGTCGGACAGTGGATCAATATGGAACACTATTTCTCGACTGTCGATAATGAACGCTTCGGTAGCGGCAGCAAGGTTTATCACAACGTGGCCGGACGTTTCGGCGTCATGACGGGAAATCTCAGTGACTTGCGCACAGGGCTCCCTTCCCAGACCGTCCTCAAACAGGGTCAGCCCTGGCATCAGCCGATACGCCTCGTGACAGTGATCGAGGCGCCCTTCGAACATGCCTGGCGTTCAATCGAAGAGGTCGCAACCATCAAGCATCTCGTACGCAATGGGTGGATCCGCCTGATGATCATCGATCCCGAGAAGAAGGTCGCAAAAATCTACGCTGACGACGACTGGATCAGCCTGCCTCTACCCCTCGACGCAACTACTCCACAGAGTGAGTCCATCGCATCATGAAAAATCTCAACCTGAATCCCCTGAAGAAACTCGAAATCATCCTTGGCGGCGAACACCAGAATCTGGCCACCGACGTTCTCGACCGCGCCGGGGTCAAGGGCTATACGATTATCAACAACCTCTCGGGCAAGGGAAGCCACGGTTTCCACGAGGGCCATCTGATGTTCAACGAAGACGACGTGCTGGTCATGATTATCGCCGCTGTGCCAGAGGAGCTTGTAGAGCCAATCCTGCAGGGACTGGCGCCTTTCTACAATGCGCACTCCGGCGTGGTTTTCATTTCCGATATCCAGGTGACCCGCCTGGTCAAGTTCAGCAACTAGTTACCTGTGCTGGACATAACGCCGGATCCGGCATGCACGGAATGAATCAAGCCGGGAGTAATCCCGCTGATATTTCTCAGGAGATGATCTCGATCGCATCCGCCAGTCGCTTCACAGGGACGATCTCGACATCCCCGGTCGTCTTCTCCTTCGGCCTGTTGGCCCAGGGAACGACGATACGCCTGAAGCCATGCTTGGCGGCTTCCCGGATGCGCTCCTGACCGTTGGTCACCGGGCGGATTTCGCCTGACAACCCCACTTCCCCGAATGCGGCTGTCTCGCCTGGCAGCGGCTTGTCCCGCAAGCTTGAGATCACGGCCAGCAATACCGGGAGGTCTGCTGCTGTTTCCGTGATCCGTACGCCGCCGACCACATTGACGTAGACATCCTGATCATACATGGCAATACCCGCATGGCGATGCAACACGGCCAGCAGCATCGACAGACGGTTCTGCTCCAGACCAAGTGTCACGCGGCGCGGATTGGCCAGCGGACTCGAGTCAACAAGCGCCTGCGCCTCGACGAGCAGTGGCCGGCTGCCCTCGCGTGTCACAAGAATGGCGCTGCCGCTGACGGCTCCCTGGTGACGCGACAGGAAGATGGCCGAGGGGTTGGAGACAGCTTTCAGTCCCTTGTCCGTCATGGCAAAGAGACCCAGCTCATTGACCGCGCCGAAGCGGTTTTTCATGGTACGAATCAGGCGGAACTGACTGCCTGCCTCACCTTCAAAGTAAAGTACCGTATCCACCATGTGTTCGAGTACACGCGGGCCTGCAAGACTGCCCTCCTTGGTGACGTGACCGACAAGGATGACAGTGATGCCGGTCTGCTTGGCGAATCGCACGAGCTGCGCCGTGCTTTCGCGCACCTGGGCGACCGCTCCGGGGGCTGATTGCAGCATCTCGGTAAACATCGTCTGGATGGAGTCGACGACCATGACTCTGGGTTGTTCGGCAGCAGCCAGGGGAAGAATCCGCTCAACCGAGGTCTCGGTCAGCAGCCGGAGCCTGGCGGAATCCAGTCCGAGCCTGGCAGCACGCAGACTGATCTGATCGGCGGACTCCTCGCCGCTGACATAAAGTGTCGCTACCTGTGCCGAGAGAATCGAGAGCGTCTGGATCAGCAAGGTCGATTTTCCGATTCCCGGGTCGCCACCGATCAGTACGACCGAGCCGTCGACGAACCCTCCACCGAGCACGCGATCCAGTTCTCCGATGCCGGTCAGTGTGCGAGGCTCATTGCGTGCAGAGACTTCCGTCAAATTGCGAATGACGTTTGACCGGGTCTCCCCTGCATAGCCGATCTGGCGTTTCGGTTCCGGACTGACAGCCGCTTCCTCGAGCGAATTCCATGCCTGGCACTCGGCGCACTGCCCGGACCATTTCGGGAAAATTGCGCCGCACTCACGGCATTGATACTGGGTCCTGGACGCTTTCGCCATCCCTGCTGTCACTCCTCGTAGCGGTACTTGACGCGACCCGTGAGCCGGCAAAAGAGTTCATAGGTGATCGTTCCGGCCGCGCGTGCAATCTCCTCGGCCGGGAGCCCCTCGCCCCAAAGCACGACGGAGTCACCGACACGGGGGTTGCTGATAGCACGAAGATCGAGCGTAATCATGTCCATGGAGACGCGGCCAGCAAGAGCAGCGCGCTGGCCGTTGACGAGTACAGGCGTGCCGCTGGGCGCGTGTCGAGGATAACCATCGCCATAGCCGATGGCAGCAACGCCGACCGGCATGTCCTCCGGACATGTCCAGGTACTGCCGTAGCCGATGCTGTCACCCTTGTGCAGGTGGCGAACGGCGATCAGCCTGGTTCGCAAGGTCATGACGGGCTCCAGACCCTCATCCCCCGCGACGCTGTCGGGAAACGGCGAGGTGCCGTAGAGCATGATACCGGGCCGCACCCAGCCTTTATGCGAGTCTGGCCAGCCGAGAATTCCAGCAGAGTTGGCAATACTGACTTCCAGTTCCGGATCGATGAAGGGAATGAATGCCTCGAGCTGCTGTCTTGTATAGTCGTTCTGCCTGTCGTCGGCATTGGCAAAGTGTGTCATGACACCCACCAGCCTGACATCCTCGTACCCGCGGAGCCGGCTGATGACAGCTTCCGCTTCGCCGGTCTGGAGACCAATTCGATGCATACCCGTGTCGATCTTGACCCAGAGACGCAGGGGCGACGCGCCGGCGGGCAGCTTGTCGAGCAGCTGCAGCTGGAAACGGTCATGTATGACCAGATCCAGATCACTGTCACGACAGAGAAGCAACTCAGGCAGGCTGTTGAATCCCTCCAGGACCATGATCTGCCCGTCGAAGCCGGCATGGCGCAACTGCAATGCCTCCTCGACACGCGCAACCGCGAAGGCGTCGGCTCCGGCAAGTGCTCTTGCCACCTCAACCAGACCATGCCCGTAGCCGTTGGCCTTGATGGCAGCAATGACTCTGCAGCCCGTGGCCACTTCTTTTACCCGGTCGAGGTTATGCCGTAAGGCCGAAAGATTGATACGTGCAACGGGAGAGGTCATGCGTCGGACGGCATATGCTTCGAACGGAGATCACCGTCCATGGTTGCGGCGTCAGTAATCATCCTCACCATAATTGCCGCCATATCCCATCGGGGCATAGTTCTCGAACTTGGTGTACTGCCCGAGGAAGGTCAGCGTGAGCGTGCCGATCGGGCCATTACGCTGCTTGCCGATGATGATCTCGGCCTTGCCTTTCTCCTCTTCGGGGATACTTTCGTTATAGACCTCGTCGCGGTAGATGAAAACCACGAGATCCGCATCCTGCTCGATCGAGCCGGATTCACGCAGGTCGGACATGACTGGCCGCTTGTTGGGCCGCTGCTCGAGGTTGCGGTTTAGCTGTGACAGTGCGATTACCGGGACATTGAGTTCCTTGGCGAGGGATTTGAGACCACGCGAGATGGCAGAGATTTCTGTTGCACGGTTCTCGGTCGAACCGGGAGACTGCATCAGCTGCAGGTAATCGATGACAATCAGTCCGAGTTCACCATTGCACTCGCGCTTGAGGCGGCGTGCCCTGGCGCGAAGGTCTGTCGGTGAAAGGGCCGGCGTATCGTCGATATGGATGGGGGCTTCTGCGAGCAAGCTGACAGCCGATGTCAGTCTTGGCCACTCGTCGTCCAGCAGCTTGCCCGTACGAACGCGGTGCTGGTCGACACGGCCCAGAGACGACAACATGCGCATGGC
>JARFQQ010000095.1 GCA_029287695.1 Gammaproteobacteria bacterium
CATGATCACTCCTCCTTGCCGGGTTGTTCGGTAACAAGATGCTCCGCAAGCATTTCGGTCAGGCCGAGGACCGGGAGATCCATCTCGTTTTCCTCCAGCCCTTCCTCGAGCTGGATACGGCAGTTGGCGCACGCCGTAACCAGTGCATCGACCTTGAGTTCGTCGAGCTGTTTTTTCTTGCGGTTGAAAGAGGTGATCTTGAGCTCGTGCGCATCCTCATTCGCACTGACGCCGCCACCGGCACCACAACACCAGTTCATCATGCCATGGTCTTTCATCTCGACGAAGTCGCTGGCAACCATTTTCAGCAGATTGCGCGGCTGCTCGACAACACCGCCCCGGCGGACAAGCTGGCAGGGATCATGAAAGGTCATGCGCGAATCGTCGATGCCTTCGGTCTTCAGCAATCCCTGCTCGCGCAGTTCGTCAAGCACCTCGAGGATATGCTGCACCTTGAAGTCGAACGGTCGTCCGACGAGATTGGCGCCTTCCCAGCGGATCGCCGTATAGGCGTGACCGCACTCGGGGCTGATGACCGTCTTGACCTTGAGTTTTTCGGCCGCATCGACAATGCGCTGTACGAGCACGCGCGCGATATCACTGGCGCCGATCTGGATGCCAGCATTGGTCGCCTCGAACGCCTCGGAGGAAATCGTCCAGCTCTTGCCGGCCTGTTGCATGATTTTGGCAACGGCCTGCAGGTATTCGGGATAGTTCATGATTTCCATGGATGACATCAGCACGAGGTATTCGGCGCCCTCGGCATCCATCGGAATCTCGAAACCAAGATCCTTTTCTGCATGCTTGACCTGGGCCTCGACGGCCTTGATGGTGACGCCCATCGGGCTGCCGATCTCGACAGCGCGGGTGGAGGCGCCGATGAGGCCTTCGGGGGCATAACCGGCCGCTGACATGCCCTCGCGCATCTTGCGAATCATGTAGACGATGTCATTACCCACAGGGCAAACCATGGAGCAACGACCGCAGAGGCTGCATGAGTTGTAGACAAGCTCCTGCCACTCCTCGAGTTCCTCTGCCGTGATCTTTTTCGACAGGCCGGCAATTTTTTTCAGGCGGCCGATGAGCGTGTACTCCTGTGCCCAGAGACGGCGCATCGGCTCGAGCTTGTGGATGGGCACATAGCGCGGATCGCCTGTCTCCGTGTGGTAGAGGCACGCATCGGCGCACATGCCGCAATGCACGCAGCTGCTGAAGAAAGATGCGATCGGCGCATCAATCTGCTCCTTGAGGGCGTTGATGCCCCGTTCTAAAGTCGGCTTGCTCATACCTTGACCCCCTTCTCGCCGGCCATCGAGCCCGTGTACCAGCGCGAGACGAACAGCGTGAACGCATGCATCAGCTTGGTGAATGGAAACAGGATCATCAGCAACTCCACCGAGAGAATGTGGATTGCCAGCATCCATGTGTAGGGTAAAAAGAGATGATGATATGCCAGGTACCCGGTCAGCAATGGCAGAAACGTCAGGGTCCATACCAGGTGGTCATGCCCGGTCGAGAGCATGCGCAGGACCGGCTTGGTCAGACGCTGCCACATCAGACCCAGCAGGGCAATCATGGAGATCACGGTGAAAAAGTCGACGACAGGCATCGGCAAACCGGGCCACGTCAGCCCTGTCAGGGCACCAAACAGCTCTATATGTGGCACGAAGAGGAACAGGGTCACGAAGAGCCCGATATGAAAGATGTATCCCGCCACGACAGTGAACATCGAGCGCCGCATGGTCTCGGAGTCCGCCGGCAGGAAACGCGTCGCGACCGTGCGAAATCCTGCAGCCGTACCGCCGGCGCGCTTGGCGGAGAGGTTTTTCTTGCGTCCCATCATGTAGATTTCGAAAAACCGCAGGATGATACCGAACGCGAATATCACGGCCGCAATCTGCAGGCCGGGGCCACGCACCCAGAGAAGGAATTCAGCAGAAGTCATGATCAGGCATCCTCTTTGTAATCGTCGACCGAGACGGTCTCGTGATTGCTCTGCGCGCGCTTCTTCTTGATCTGGTTGACCGCACCCACAGCGAGGCCGGCACCGGCACCCACAGCAGCCGCGACGCCCACTGCGCGCGTGACGTCGAGAGTCGGTTCGGACAGCGCGGTATAGAAACCGCCCATGTCCCAGAAACGGGGTTCAGAGCACCCGAGGCATCCGTGGCCCGATTCGATCGGAAAACTGGTTCCCTGGTTCCACTTCATGGTCGCACAGGCGTTGTAGGTGATCGGCCCCTTGCAGCCAAGCTTGTAGAGACACCAGCCCGCCCTGGCTCCCTCGTCGTCGAAGGTTTCCGCGAACTGGCCGCGCTCGTAGAAGGGTCTGCGGTAGCAGCGATCATGGATGTTCTGTCCATAAAAGGCTTTCGGGCGTCCCAGTCCATCGAGTTCCGGAATCGTCCCGAGTGTGAGGTAGTGCAGGAACACTCCGGTGATGACAACCGGGATCGGCGGGCAACCGGGCACATTGATGATCGGCTTGTCCTTGATGATGTCAGCGACCGACGCCGCCCCCGTCGGATTGGGGTTTGCATGTGGCAGGCCACCGAAGGCTGCACAACTGCCGACCGAGATAATGGCTGCCGCGCCCTTGGCCGTTTCCTTGAGCATGTCGAGGTTGCTGATGCCTGCGATGGTTGAGTACCCGGGGTTATCGAGTGGAATGGAGCCGTCGACGACAAGCAGGTAGCTGCCGTAGTTCTCTTTCATCGCCTCCTCGCGCGCATGCTCGGCGGCATCGCCGGACGCAGCCTGCAGTGTATGGTGATAATCGAGCGAGATGGCATCAAAAATCAGCCCCTCGACAGTCGGCGTATGGGAGCGCGTGAGTGATTCGGTGCAGCCGGTGCATTCCTGGAAAGAGAGCCAGATCACCGACGGGCGCCTGGCATTTTCCATCGCGCTGGCGATTGCCGGGACCATGGATGGGGGGAGCGCCATCATCGACGCCGTGGTCGTGCAGAATTTCAGAAACGCCCTGCGACTGACCCCCCTGCTCTTGAGTATCTCGATCAGTGACTTGTCATTCGCCATTGCTCAGCCTCATGTGTATGTTGTTCAGCGTGTTTCAAGAAGAGCTTCCATCTCGTCCAGGCCGTATTCGATGTCCTGGTCCTGCGACTCGAGGATGGCCGGAATACGGCAAATCTCGATGTAACGCCCGAGAATCTCCTCCTCGGTGTTGTAATGGGTGACGAGCCAGACGCCGGCGATGCCGGTCTCGAGAATCTCGGAAGGCCCGAGTGCCTCGATGCGGGCACGAACCTCGCCCTGGCCGAGCTTCTGCTCGATTTTTTCCTCTTCGCCGGGCGCAAGCGGCAGTGCGCGCAGATCGATCACCGTGATCTCCCCTGTCTCGAGAAGCCTCTGCAGTGCGTAATAGATCTCGTGCAGGAGCGGCTGGACATTACCGGTCCAGGGCTCGCCCGTGACTTCGACAGGAAAGGTCATGCCGCAGCCTCAGTACGCCAGAGATCCAGCAATTCGCAAATTTTCTCTACAGCAACGGGGATCGCTGCTGCGACTGCATCAGTCGGCTCTTCACCCCACTCGACCGAGGCGGGCTGAATCCCGACAAGGGCGCGCTGGGCGGGCAGTGTCTGGGTGAGGCGGGCAATGTCCAGCAGGTCGAGCAGACCGACCTCGTGCACGCTGCGCTTGCAGGAACCGAGGAAGTTGTCCATCTCCTGACCGGTGAAACAGCGGACAGCGCCCGGCGCCTCGCCGAGCTGCGCCGCATCGATGACCACCAGACGATCAGTCGATTCGATCTCTGTTGCGAGGGTGAAACTGAGGGTGCCGCCATCGATAAGAGAGAGGCTGTCGTCGCCGGGCAGCTGTGCCCGGAGCGCCTCGAGGACATGGATACCGATGCCTTCGTCTCGCAGCAGGGTATTGCCGATACCAAGGATTGTTGTTTTCATTGCATTAATGTAATCAATACTGCCGAGACCAGATAGCGCAATACGCCAATGAGTTGATCCTCATCAATGCATGTCAAGTCGACAGGCCGGTTCAGCGCATCAGTGCCCCGCGTACATCTCCTCGACGAGATCGGCATGGTATTCGAGCACTTTCTGGCGCTTGACCTTGAGTGTTGGTGTCAGCAGGTCATTGTCGATCGTCCAGGGCTCGGCGAGCAGGGTAATTTTCCTGATCTTTGCGTAGCCCGGAAAATCCCTGAGGGCTCGCTTGATGCGGTTGTTTGCATCACGGATGACCTCGGGCTTCTGCAGTTCCTCGAAGGTATAGGGCACGCCGGGAGCATAGACGCTCCAGAAAAGCTCATTGACGACAATGAGCGCCGAGAGATACGAGCGAGCCTCACCGATGACCATCACCTGCTCGAACATCGCGTCCATCGAAATTTCCGCTTCCATGTCACCGGGCGGGATCTTCTCACCGTTGGAGAGAACGAGGATGTCCTTGATACGGCCGGTAATGTAGACATGCCCGCGCTCGTCGATGCGCGCCACGTCACCGGTATGCAGCCAGCCACCGGCCCCCATGATCTCCGCCGTCGCACGGTGATTGTTCCAGTAACCAAGCATCACGCCCGGGCTCTTTGCCATGAGCTCGTCATTTTCGCCGAGCATGAGTTCGACGCCACGCAGCGGAAGCCCGACACTTTCGGGGATGTTGCTTTTGAAGGTGTTGAATGTGAGAGCAGGACTCGTCTCCGTGAGCCCGTAACCCTGCAGCATCGGGATGCCCAGACTGATGAAGACACGCGCGACCGCCGGAGGCAGGGCGGCACCGCCAAGCACTGCGAGACGCAACTGCCCCCCGAGCTTCTCGCGGATCTTGCCGCCAACGAGCCTGTCGAGCAACGGCTGAATGAGCAGGGACAGGCCCCAGGAACCACGCCCCTGCTCGTACTCGAACTTTTTCCAGCCTGTCGAGACTGCCTTTTCGAACAGCAATTTCCTGATTTTGGGCCCTTTCGAGAGCTGCTCCTGCAGCTTGCCATAGACCTTTTCGAAAACCCGCGGCACCGAGATGATGATGGTGGGCTTCTGCGTGGCAAGGTCGTCGGCGAGCTGGATGGTGGAGCGCGAATAGATGACAGAGGAGCCGGTCATCATCGGGATGTAGTAACCGACAGTGCGCTCGAGTGTGTGTGAAAGCGGCAGGAACGAGAGGAATGCATCCTGCCTGTAGACGCTGATCATCGTCAGGCCGGAGTGCGCCACGAAGAGGATATTGGCATGACTCAGCATGACGCCTTTGGGGCGCCCGGTCGTACCCGAGGTGTAGACGATGGTTGCCAGGTCGTTGCCGGGCTTCGAACTGCGTGGTTCGTAAACCCCGTCGCGGAGCCAGCGTGATACAGACCTGACCCGGCTGTCATTGCGCAGGAACCTGTCTGTGTCGGCGCTCTCCTCGAGTAGCAGCACGCGCTGCAGGGATCCCTCGGGGTCAACGACGGGCGCCAGCCGCTTCCAGCGCCCGGTGTCCTGGATCAGCATCAGGCGGATACTGGCATCATCGATGATATAGGCGACGTTGTCAGGACGGTCATCCGTGTAGAGAGGCACCACGACAAGGCCCAGGGAAAGTGCTGCCTGCTCGAACATGACCCACTGCGGGCAGTTCCTGAGCTGGATGCCGACGCGTTCACCGGCCCTCAGGCCCTCATCGCGCAGCGCTGCCTGCCAGCGACCGACCTCCTTGCGCATCTGGTCCCATGTCAGGGATTCCCAGGATTTGTGGTGACGGTCATAGGCGCGATAGGCCTCCTCGCCGGGCGATCTGCGTGAACGTTCCGCAAAGAGGCCGTCGAGCGTCCCCGCCTGCTCCTCTGAAATGAGGTCTTCATTCCACTGGCTCACAAGTGGCTCCTCCGGGTGATCTGGGTCGTTTTTATTTGTAGAATCCTATCATTATTCTTTTGCTTTACGGACAACCATGCAGATACTTCTGAACGGCGAGACGCGCGAAGTTGCGCCGGATGCAACCGTCGAGATGCTCCTCGCCACACTCGACCTTGGCGACAAACGCTTCGCTGTCGAAATCAACGAGGAGCTCGTGCCGCGCTCGACATTCACCGAACACGGCCTGGAGGAAGGTGATCGTGTCGAAATCGTGACCGCCATCGGTGGCGGCTGAGCTGCGCTCTCCCGCATCTCCAAAGCCTTTCAGTTACAATCGCTGCCTTGCAGTTTCAGAATCAAGAATGACCATGAGTGCACAAGACACATTCACCGTCGCAGGACGCACATTCAGTTCACGTCTGCTGGTCGGCACCGGCAAGTACAAGGACATGGACGAAACCCGTGACGCCATCGAGGCGAGCGGAGCAGAGATCGTCACGATCGCTGTCCGCCGTACGAACATCGGCCAGAACGAGGGCGAGCCCAATATCCTCGATGTCCTGCCACCCGACAGGTATACCATCCTGCCGAACACGGCCGGCTGCTATGATGCGAAGACAGCTGTCCGGACCTGCCGCCTCGCGCGGGAGCTGCTTGACGGCCACAATCTCGTCAAGCTCGAGGTGCTCGGTGACGAGCAGACGCTCTTCCCGGATGTCATGCAGACGCTGCAGGCAGCCGAAGAGCTCGTCAAGGACGGTTTCGACGTTATGGTCTACACCAACGATGACCCCATCATGGCCAGACAGCTCGAGGCGATCGGTTGTGTCGCCGTCATGCCGCTGGCCGCGCCAATCGGCTCCGGGCTTGGTATCCGCAACCCGCTCAATATCCGTACGATTGTCGAAAATGCCGGGGTACCGATCCTCGTTGATGCCGGCGTCGGCACGGCCTCCGATGCAGCCCGGGCAATGGAACTCGGTTGTGACGGTGTTCTCATGAACACAGCCATCGCCGCTGCCGACAATCCTGTCCTCATGGCCTCGGCGATGAAGAAAGCCATCGAGGCCGGGCGCGAGGCCTACCTTGCAGGACGCATGACAGCCCGGCGTTTCGCATCGGCCTCTTCGCCGCTGGAAGGCTACTTCTTTTGAGTGGAAAGCAGCCACGCGTTTCGCTCATATGGGCCATGGCACGCAACCGTGTCATCGGCCATGACAACAA
>JARFQQ010000122.1 GCA_029287695.1 Gammaproteobacteria bacterium
ACGCCAAGTGTGCGCATGTTGTGCAGCCTGTCTGCAAGCTTGATGAGGATGACACGGATATCGCGAGTCATCGCGAGGATCATCTTGCGAAAACTGGCGGCCTGGGCCTCCTCCTTGGATGAAAAATCGAGATGCGTCAGCTTGGTCACACCGTCGACGAGTTCGGCGACTTCCCGGCCAAACTCCTGCGCCAGCTGCTCCTTGGCCGTTGGAGTATCCTCGATAACATCATGCAGGATTGCAGCCATGAGGCAGGTGTAATCGAGACGCATGCCGGCAAGGATGTAGGCAACAGCGATCGGGTGGTAGATGTAGGGCTCGCCCGAAAGACGTTTCTGATGAACGTGGGCGTCCGCGCTGTAGAGATAGGCACGGTAAACCTCGCGTATCTCGTTCGGCGCAAGGTAGTTTTCCAGATACGAGAGCAGGTCGCTGATCAGAAAACGGGGTTCGTCAGCTTTCTCTGCCGCCAGCGGCATTCTGATTTGCGGTTCCGGACTTGTCGTCTCCGATTGCGCCACGAGCTCTGGTGATCAATTGGGTGTTTCATCCAAGAATAACATCACAGTCGGAGGCTCTGCTCGGAATTCTCGGCGCATGGATGTGAAAAAGCCCGGCAAATCAATGCCGGGCTTGCATTGGCGCAGCGGGCTCAGTGCCCGGGTGACGGAGGGTCAGTTGTTGCTGTTCTGCAACTCTGCCAGCTCCTCACCGAGTGCAATCAGCAGTTCATCCTCGGTCGATTCACTCTCCTGCTCCTGTTCCGCGATCACCTGCTCACTGATGAGCCCGTCAGCGATCTCCCGCAGGGCCACGACAGTCGGCTTGTCGTTTTCCCAGGGAACCAGGGGGTCAACGCCCGCGGCAAGCTGGCGCGCACGCTTGGTTGCCAGCAGGACCAGATTGAATCGGTTATCGACATGCTCGAGACAATCTTCAACGGTAATTCTTGCCATGGTTGTTTACCTCTTATGATTCATCCGATGTGCTGAGCGCTTCCTTGATTGCAGCCTCCACTTCCTGGGCTGCGAGCTCGGAGCCCAGCTCGTCCTCGACAAAAGTCCGGCTCTCGCGACGTTCCTTGTGATGCGAGAGACCTGTTCCTGCAGGTACCAGCCGTCCGACGATGACGTTCTCCTTGAGCCCGACCAGTGTATCGGCAGAACCCCGGACCGCGGCTTCCGTAAGCACACGCGTTGTCTCCTGGAACGAGGCCGCGGAGATGAAGGACTCGGTCGCCAGAGACGCCTTGGTGATCCCGAGAAGGACCAGGTCATACTCGACAGGATGCTTGCCTTCAGCAACGAGCTGTTCGTTGACCTCGACAACCCGTGAACGCTCGGCCTGCTCACCCTTGATGAATTTCGAGTCGCCGGGATCCGTGATCTCGACCTTGCGCAGCATCTGGCGAATGATGACCTCGATATGCTTGTCGTTGATTCCAACGCCCTGCAGACGATAGACGTCCTGAATCTCCTGGACGAGATAGTCGGCCAGGTCCGTCACACCCCGCAGACGCAGAATGTCATGCGGTGTGAGTTCACCCTCGGCAATCACTTCACCACGTTCCACGTGCTCGCCCTCGAAGACATCGATACGACGCCACTTGGGAATCAGGGTCTCCGTCGTCTCACCGTTGCTGTCAGTGATAACGATACGCTGCTTGCCCTTGGTCTCCTTGCCGAAACCGATGGTGCCTGTCGCCTCGGCGAGAATGGCAGGCTCTTTCGGCTTGCGCGCCTCGAAGAGATCTGCGACTCGCGGAAGACCACCGGTGATATCACGGGTTTTGGAGGATTCCTGCGGAATACGCGCCAGCGTATCGCCGATCTTGACGTCGGCGCCATCCTTGACGCTGATGATGGAGCCTGGTGGCAGGAAGTACTGCGCCGGGATACTGGTTCCCGAAATCATGACATCCCCGGCCTTTTCATCGACGAGTTTGACCATCGGACGAAGATCCTTGCCAGCGGGCGGGCGCTGGTTCGGGTCCATGATCTCGAGCGAGGAGAGGCCGGTTGTTTCATCCACGCGCTTCTGGACGGTGACGCCCTCGATGATATCGTCGAAGCGCAGCTTGCCCGCCACCTCCGTGATGACGGGGTGCGTGTGGGGATCCCAGGTCGCGACCAGTGCACCACCCTCGACGCTGTCTCCGTCTGCGACCTTGAGGTTGGAACCATAGGGCACCTTGTAACGCTCTCGCTCGCGGCCAAGATCATCAAGAACATGGATCTCGCCGGAGCGCGCCGTGGCGACCTTGTTGCCGCTCTCCTGTTCGACGTATTCGACGTCATGGTAGCGGATGACACCACCGTTCTTGATCTCGATGCTGTTTGCTGCAGCTGCACGGGATGCGGCACCACCGATGTGAAAAGTCCGCATGGTGAGCTGCGTGCCGGGCTCGCCGATACTCTGGGCAGCAATGACGCCAACGGCTTCACCCTCGTTGACGAGATGCCCGCGCGCCAGGTCTCGACCATAGCACTTCGCACAGACTCCAACGCGTGCCTGGCAGGTGATTGCGGAACGCACCATGATCTGGTCGATACCTGCGGCTTCCAGCGTGTCGACCCACTTTTCGTCGAGCAGGGTACCAGCTTCGCAAATCAGCTCATCGCTTTCCGGTTTGTACAGATGCTCAGCAGTGACACGCCCGAGAATACGTTCGCGCAGCGGTTCAACAACGTCCCCGCCCTCGATGATCGGTGTCATGAGAATACCGTTTTCGGTGCCGCAATCCGTCTCGAGAACGACCATGTCCTGGGCTACGTCAACAAGACGACGCGTCAGATAGCCGGAATTCGCAGTCTTGAGCGCGGTATCCGCGAGGCCCTTGCGGGCACCGTGGGTCGAGATGAAGTACTGGAGGACATTGAGACCTTCGCGGAAGTTCGCGGTGATCGGCGTCTCGATGATGGAACCGTCAGGCTTGGCCATGAGGCCGCGCATCCCCGCAAGCTGGCGGATCTGGGCGGCGGATCCCCGTGCGCCCGAGTCGGCCATCATGAAGATCGAGTTGAAAGAGTCCTGTTCAACGCTATTGCCCTCGCGATCGGTGACCTGCTCCTTGCCGATCTTTGTCATCATGGCCTTGGCCACCTGGTCGTTTCTGTGCGACCAGATATCGATAACCTTGTTGTAGCGCTCACCCTGGGTAACGAGACCGGAGCTGTACTGCGCCTCGATCTCCTTGACCTCTTCTTCCGCCTCGGCAAGGATGCGCTCCTTCTCTTCCGGGACGATCATGTCATCGGCACAAATCGAAACACCGGCTTTCGTCGCATAGCGGAAGCCCGTGTACATCAACTGGTCAGCAAAGATGACCGTCTCCTTGAGTCCGACACGGCGGTAGCAGGAGTTGACGAGATTCGAAATCGCACGCTTGCCCAGGGGCTGGTCAAGCAGGTCGAACGACAGGCCGCGCGGCAGAATTTCGCGCAACAGGGCGCGTCCGACCGTGGTGTCGCGAATCGCCGTCAGTTCGGTTTGATTGCCGTCCTCATCATTGGTGTAATCGGTGATCCGCACCTTGATTCTGGCTTGCAGGTCGACATGGCCGGACTCATGGGCGCGCAGGACTTCACGCACGTCACTGAAGACCATGCCCTCACCACGCGCGTTGATGCGCTCGCGGGTCATGTAATAGAGGCCGAGAACGACGTCCTGCGAGGGAACGATGATCGGCTCGCCATTGGCGGGCGAGAGGATGTTGTTCGAGGACATCATCAGCGTACGCGCCTCGAGTTGCGCCTCGACAGAGAGCGGCACATGGACAGCCATCTGGTCGCCGTCGAAGTCGGCGTAGAACGCGGTGCAGACGAGCGGGAGCAGCTGAATCGCCTTGCCCTCGATACGCACGGGCTCGAATGCCTGGATACCGAGGCGGTGCAGCGTCGGTGCGCGGTTCAGCATGACCGGGTGCTCGCGGATAACCTCCTCGAGGATGTCCCAGACCTCGGCGTCGCCACGCTCGACCATTTTCTTGGCTGACTTGA
>JARFQQ010000054.1 GCA_029287695.1 Gammaproteobacteria bacterium
GCGACATAGATGGCGCCATGTTCGTACTGGGGCTCGATCTTGACGGCTGTATGCGCCTTGGACGTCGTCGCGCCGCCGATCATCAGCGGGATGGAGAAGTCCAGGCGTTTCATCTCTTTCGCGACATGCACCATTTCGTCGAGCGACGGCGTGATCAGCCCCGAGAGGCCGATGATATCGACGTTCTCTGCGCGTGCCGTCTCGAGAATCTTTTCTGCCGGGACCATGACCCCCAGGTCGACGACTTCGTAGTTGTTGCACTGGAGTACGACACCGACGATGTTCTTGCCGATGTCATGCACGTCGCCCTTGACCGTCGCCATGAGGATCTTGCCCTTGGTATCGATATCGCATCCGGCTTTCTCTGCTTCGAGATGGGGCTCGAGCCAGGCAACGGACTTTTTCATGACACGCGCCGACTTGACGACCTGCGGCAGGAACATCTTGCCGTCACCAAAGAGATCGCCAACGACATTCATGCCGTCCATGAGCGGACCCTCGATCACGAGAATCGGCCGGCCGAGCTTCTCGAGTGCTTCCGCCGTATCTTCCTCGATATGCTCGGTGATGCCCTTGACGAGCGAGTGCTCGAGACGCTTCTCGACCGGCCATTCACGCCATTCCGGGCTTTCCTGCTTTGCGCCACCGGTACCATCGCCCATGTAGTTGGGCGCGATCTCGACGAGCCTGTCACCGGCATCAGGCCGGCGATTGAGTACCACGTCCTCGACAGCTTCGCACAGCTCATCCGGTAGTTCGTCATAGACGGCAAGCTGGCCTGCGTTGACGATGCCCATGTCCATACCGGCATGGATCGCATGGTAGAGAAAGACAGCGTGGATCGCTTCTCGCACCGGATTATTTCCGCGGAAGGAGAAGGAGACGTTCGACACACCGCCCGAGACCATGGCGTGGGGCAGTGCCTGCTTGATAGCGCGGGTCGCCTCGATGAAATCGACACCGTAGTTATCATGCTCCTCGATACCGGTGGCGATGGCGAAGATGTTCGGGTCGAAGATGATGTCCTCGGGCGGAAACCCGACATCTTCGGTGAGAACCCTGTAGGCACGTGTGCAGATCTCGACCTTGCGCTCTTGCGTGTCTGCCTGTCCCTCTTCATCGAAGGCCATGACAATGATCGCCGCGCCGTAGCGCCGGCAGAGACGCGCGTGCTCGATAAATTTCTCCTCGCCCTCTTTCAGGGAGATGGAGTTGACGATGGCCTTGCCCTGCACGCACTGCAGCCCGGCCTCGATAATCTCCCACTTGGAGGAGTCGATCATGAAAGGAACACGGGCGATGTCGGGCTCGGCTGCGCAGAGGTTGAGGAAGCGCACCATGGCAGCCTTGCCATCGAGCATGCCTTCGTCCATGTTGATATCGACAATCTGCGCCCCGTTCTCGACCTGGGTCTGGCAGACGTCGAGCGCCTCCTCGTATTGCTCGTTGAGGATCAGGCGCTTGAAGACCGCGGAGCCCGTGACGTTGGCCCGCTCGCCGACATTGACAAACAGGAAGTCCTTGCCGATGTTGAGCGGCTCGAGTCCTGACAGCCGGCACTCGACCGGGATCTCGGGCAACTTCCGCGGGGGCTTGCCTGCCACAGCTTCGGCGATCGCCCTGATATGCTCCGGCGTTGAACCACAACAGCCACCGACGATATTGACAAAACCGGACTCGGCCCACTCGGAAACCTGTTCGGCCATGGCATCCGCATCCAGGTCATATTCGCCGAATTCGTTTGGCAGGCCGGCGTTGGGATAGGCCGATACCCAGGTCTCGCTGACGCGGGACATCTCCTCGACGTACTGGCGCAGCTTGTCAGGCCCCAGTGCGCAGTTGAGCCCGAACGAGAGTGCATTGGCGTGGCGCAAGCTGTTATAGAAAGCCTCCGTCGTCTGGCCTGACAGCGTACGGCCGGATTCGTCCGTGATGGTGCCGGAGATCATGACGGGCAATTCAACGCCATCCTGCTCGAAGACCTCCTGGCAGGCAAAGATGGCGGCCTTGGCGTTGAGGGTGTCGAAGATGGTCTCGATCAGCAAGAGATCGACACCACCCTCGATCAGGCCGCGGACCGACTCCATGTAGACATCGACGAGCTCGGCGAAGCTGACATTGCGGTAGCCGGGGTCATTGACATCCGGGGAGATCGACAGGGTCCTGCTCGTTGGCCCGAGGCCGCCGGCGACGAAGCGCGGTTTCTCCGGCGTGCTGTATTTGTCGGCAGCGGCCCGCGCGAGTTTCGCGGCCTCGACGTTGATCTCCCGGGCCAGGTCTTGCATCTCGTAGTCGGCTTGCGACGTGCGCGTGGCATTGAAGCTGTTGGTCTCGATGATGTCCGCGCCGACGTCGAGGTAGGCCTCGTGGATGCCGCGGATAATCTCCGGCTGTGTCAGTACGAGCAGGTCGTTGTTGCCCTTGATGTCCCTGTGCCAGTCGGCGAAACGCTCGCCGCGGTAATCGGCCTCCTCGAGCCTGTGCTCCTGGATCATGGTGCCCATGGCCCCGTCGAGGATCAGGATACGTTCCTGCAGGAGCTGCTGGATCTGTTCTGTTGCGGTTTTAGACATGGCGGGAAAGCATCGAAAAAATTCGTGCCATTATACGTGATCTGTCAAGCGGGGCGGCTCAGGAGTCATCCTTTTCCGCGGGGTATTGCAGCAAGGTCCCGCAAGTGATGCAGATGCGCTGCTCACCGCGGAGCATCCTGAGGTGCGTGCGTTTTGCGATCGAGTGGGCGCGGCAGTCGCAACGCCAGGCGAAACGCTGCTCCCGGCGCACAGGGAGTCCATCGAGGCTGAAGTTGTGCCGTGTCACAGGGGCTGCATCGAGCAGTCGCATCATCGACTGCCACTCCGGGCCATGGGGTTTCACCCGCTTCCTGCCTGGCCGCATGAACAGCATATAGACCAGGTAATGGGCAACTTCGTGGGGCACTGTCTGGGCGAGATTATCCTCGAAATAGCGGGCGAAAAGCGCACTGTTGAAACGCAGTTGCAAGCGCTCCTGTCTGAGACAGAACTGGCCGGCTGCACGGCCACGCAGGTCGAAAAGGATATCGGGCAGGCTCAGGTTGCAACCGAGTGCCCTGTTGGCTTTTTCGATGCACTGGCGGACCACCCCGAGGACCTGCCTTTTCTGTCGTTCATCGAGTTCTGCGGACATTTTTGATCTTGGCTCTGAACAGCCTGAAAACAGATTGTAAACAGTTCGTAGCGTGACGATTTGTTTACCGCATTGTCAATAACCGTTGTTTCGGGCCGCCTAGAATTCCAGCTCGGCAGTTGCTCATGACGGACAACACCTCATCAAGGTTCTAAAAGGGTGTGTCTATGCTTGGTAAAGACCGTCCCGGCTTGGCGGGACAGATTTGAATGTGGCTTGAACCATACAATTGTCCAGGGACCAGTGAGCAGCTGCCTTTTTTATTGAAACCGCATACCACTGGAGTCAGGGTAGAATAAGAAGATGTCATCCCATCGACACATACAGCTACGCCTGCAACCGACAGGACCGGATTTTTCAGGGAAATAATGTCATGCGAGTCCTTATCGTCGGAGATGACTTTCTCGGCCGCGAAATGATGCACCAGCTCTTTCTTCGGAATGGCGATACCCCCGTCAGCGTCGAGAGCGGGAAGGAGGCGCTGGCAATGACCCGGAATAACGACTTCGATGTCGTGCTCACGGATATCAATCTGCCCGATATGAGCGGATTCGAGCTCTGCGAGGAGCTGCGCCTCTCGGCAACAGCGGGTCAGTCGTGTCTGCCGGTCGTCGGCCTCAGCCACGAGCCGGACAACCAACTCGCGGAGGCCGCCAGTCAAAAAGGCATGGTCACAGTCCTCAAGCGACCTGTCTTGCCTGCCGAGGTCGCCCGCCTGCTGAACGAAGGTGTCAACAGTCCGGATAGCGAAGAGGCTGCGCACTTTGATCCCACGGCGCTGACCCAGCTCATGGAAGTCGTGGGTAGTGAGAAGGTCGCCAGGCTGATCGAGATGTTTTTCGCTGATCTCGAGAAGGGATTGCGGGAACTGCTGCAGCTGATCAGGGAGAAAGACAGCCAGGCTGCGGCCGACCTGGCGCACAAGCTTGCCGGAAGCTGTGCGAACTACGGTTTTCTGTTATCGCGAAGCAAGCTCAAGCAGGTGCAGTCCTTGTGCGAGCAGTCCGGTTTCGCCGAGTGTATCAGTCCCGTGAAAGCGGTGATTCAACAGCTGCCGCGGGATCGGGAGCAAGTCAATCGCCTGCTGGCATAGAGCGTTACTTGTTGCCGTTGCAGACGAGTTTGTAGCCGAATCCGTGCACCGTCAAAATGACCTTGCCTGCCTCGAGTCTCAGTTTGTGACGTAACCGGTAGACCAGCGTGTCGATCGAACGGCTCTGCGAGTCACTGGTATAGCCACTGATCCTGTCGAGGAGATACTGGCGTGAAATGGGGCGTTCCGGATTCTCGAAAAGGGCACTCAGCAGCTCGAATTCACCATTGGTCAGGTCGATGTACTCGTCATCGTTTAGCAAGGCCTGGCGCTGTTCCATGTCGAGCGTGATGCCGGCGCAGGTCTTCAGGGCTTCTTTCTGGACGATTTCGTGCGACCTTGTCGATCGCTTGATAATGTTGCCGGCCCTGAGCCGCAACTCCCTCGGAGAGACAGGTTTGACGAGGTAGTCGTCTGCCCCCAGTTCGAGACCGACGATCTTGTCGATCTCCTCCTCGCGTGACGTGACCACGATGACCGGGATCGTGGAGGTGTGGCGAATCTCCTTGAGGAGCTCGATGCCGTCTCCGTCAGGAAGATTGAGATCGATCACGGCCAGGTCGGCATCTCCATTTTTGAGCAGTTCCCTGGCCTGACTGCAGCTTTCAGCAGTCGATATTTTGAGGCCCGTCTCGGAGAGATAAGTGTTGTACATCTCCAGGGTCGGCCTGTCATCTTCAAGCAGCACAATATGCGGAAGTTTATCCATATGGTTATTACATCCCGTTCAGTTAGTGGCACACTCTGTCGGTGTTTTCTTTTCTTTCTCACCGCTGTGGCACTCCTTGCCTTGCAGTCTGGTCGTAAAGGGACAAGCTGATTTTGCAACATTTTTGTGATATTTGCACACCCTTATTGAACTTTTTGCGATAAGTTACTATGGGCATTGGCCGGGATCCGGGAGAGTGTTTCTGCGGGAAAACCATGAAAGCGGGTCATGGCAAGGCTGACCGGGACCGGATCCGGCAGGGCGCCGGCCAGGGAATCACCCTTTTTCGAGGGACTCACGGTGCCTCTTCATGAGCCTGACATAGTGGGCAGCAGAGTATTTCAGCCAGGCGCGTTCGCGTTCGGTGAGCGGCCG
>JARFQQ010000123.1 GCA_029287695.1 Gammaproteobacteria bacterium
ATTTTTCACAGGGTCATCAGCGGCTTCATGATCCAGGGTGGTGGTTATGACCAGGATTACACGAAAAAGCAGACCCATGACCCTGTCACGAACGAGGCGGACAAGGGTCTGTCGAATGTTCGCGGGAGCATCGCAATGGCACGTACCAACGACCCTCACTCCGCGACCGCGCAGTTTTTCATCAACCATACCGACAATCCCGCTCTCGACCATCGCAACAAGGGAACCGGATGGGGTTATGCGGTCTTCGGCAAGGTCGTCGACGGGATGGCGGTCGTCGACAGAATCGCCAATGTCAAAACCGGACCTGGTGGGCCCTTCAGACAGGACGCCCCGCGCGAGATGATCATCATCGAGAAGATTTCACTCATCAACGAATAACGACGAGATATCCATGATTAAAATGAACACATCAAAAGGTGACATCCTGATCGAGCTCGACGAGGAGAAAGCACCGATTTCCTGCGCCAACTTCCGCAAGTACGTGGAAGACGGCCACTACGATGGCACCATCTTCCACCGTGTCATCAACAACTTCATGATCCAGGGTGGTGGCTTCACGCCTGACATGATGCAGAAAACAACCCGTGAACCGATTGAAAACGAGGCCAAAAACGGCCTCAAGAACGAAGCAGGCACCATCGCCATGGCGCGCACCATGGACCCTCACTCGGCGACGGCACAGTTCTTTATCAACGTCGGCAACAACAGTTTCCTGGACTACCCGGGCCAGGACGGTTGGGGTTACGCTGTATTCGGCAAGGTCACAGAAGGGATGGATGTCGTCAACGCCATCAAGGGTGTGGAAACCACGAGCAAGGCCGGCCATTCCGATGTTCCGGCAGAAACTGTCGTAATCGAGAAGGTTGAAATTGTCGAATGAGATCCTGCTGATCTCGGACCTGCACCTCGCGCCGGAGCACCCGGCGACGGTGGAGCGCTTTGTTCACTTCACCCGCGAGCGAGCGAGGCAGGCCGGGGACCTTTACATCCTCGGTGATCTCTTCGATGCCTGGATTGGCGATGACAACGATTCGCCGCCCTACCCGGAAATCCGTACAGCCATTCAGGCACTCTCGCAGTCAGGGACGTCCGTTTACCTGCAGCACGGTAACCGTGACTTTCTGCTGGACGAACGATTCTGCAGCCAGACGGGTTCCCGGTTGATTGCCGATGAGACGGTGTGTGACTTTTTCGGCACGCCGACGCTGCTGATGCATGGAGATACGCTCTGCACAGATGATATCGCCTACCAGCAAGCCAGGAAATTACTGCGCAACGAGCGATTCATCACTGACTTTCTGAACAAGCCGCTGCAGGAACGCGCACTCATCGCTGCGGAGTACCGGAAAAAAAGCGGTGAAGCCACTTCCCTGCTCGCTACGGATATCATGGATGTCAATCCCCGGGCAGTCATGGATGTGATGCGCAAACATAGCGTCTGCAGACTCGTGCATGGCCATACACATCGCCAGGCAATTCATCACCTGGAGATCGACGGTTCCGGATGCGAGCGCATCGTTCTGGGCGAATGGCATGCCGATTACGGCATGGCCCTCTCGATAACCGCCAGTGGCATCACCGGGGTGACGGTCTGATGCCAAGCCAGTCACACCACTCCCGGTAAAGACTGCTTTCGGCTGCCGCGACGATCGAGCGCGGCTGCAACTTCCTGCTGAAGACCGTTTCGCCATCGAGTGTGCAGGCACTTCCTCCGCTCTCCTCGAGCACGAGCATGCCTGCGGCATAGTCCCAGATATTCGACCTGCCATGCAGATAGACATCGCATCTTCCGGCAGCAATCCAGCAGAGATCGAGTGCAACGGATCCGAAACTGCGCTGGGAGGTATAAGGCGCTTCTGTCACGAGCCTGGTCGAGAGTGTTTCCGGCAGACGTTTGAAATCAACCAGCGCTGTCGATCCCGAGAGCCCGGTCCTGCAGGCATGAGGGCCGATTGGCTTGCCATTGAGGCGGGCTCCCTCGCCCGGGATGGCAGAAAAACATTCCTCACGGTTGGGGTCGTAAACGATCGCCAGACGCACTTTGCCACGCGCGACAAGCGCCAGCGAGATACAAAAATAGGGAATATCGGAAACGAAGTTGGTGGTCCCGTCCAGGGGATCGAGGCACCAGATGGGGTTGTCGGAATCCAGCAAAGCACGCTGCTTGCTGCTCTCCATCTCCTCACCGAGAAAACCGATGCCAGGCCACTGCTTCGAGAGCCAGGCCGACAGATTTTTCTGCACGAGAAAATCTGCCTCGGTCACGAAACTGCCATCCTGCTTTTCAGCACGCCGGACTCTGCTGAAACGCGGCATGAGCTCGGCCCGGGCGACTTCCCGGATTTGATCCGCAAGTGCGTCAAGCTCTGATTGATGAAGAGGTATCGGGTTTTGCTTTGTCTCTGTCATCTTTTTCATCCGTTTCCAGCTGGTTCAGAAATGCGTGTAGAGGGGTTGGCTGACATTTTCCTCATGAGATATTTGCACTCCGTATACAAATAAATGACAGACCAGCCATTCCACCAAGCGCTTGTTTGGTCTACTATTTTTCTCACAACAAAAAAACTTCCACTTAAGAGAAGTCAATATGGATCTATTATTTGAGGTGTGCTTGTGTTTGCTAATCAATCTGTTTCCAAGAATAAAGCCAAAGTTGTTGATTTGTTGAATGAATTACTGGTGTTCTTCCCGGCCAGGAAGAACCTTGCTGTCTGGGACAGCAGAAACAAGGGCTTGCTCCTCGACATACTGAACGAGCTCGAAGCCACCAGCAATTCACTCGCCATGAGAGACTTTGTCGCCTACGTACGCGCAATCAAGGCTGATGTACATGCGCTTCCGGCTGACCTGACAGGCGAACAGCGGTCACGCCTCTCCTACCTGAAACTCAGGTTGAGAGGTCTTCGGCTGGAACTCAGCAAGGCCATCTGTAACGGACCAGCTCGTATCCCCGATCAGGCAAGACAACGGGCCTAGCGCCTGCCGGAGCCACGGGGATCCGGGGATAGCGCTTGAGACTTGCCCGCGCCGATAATCCGGGGCTCTCTCGCGTGCATTTCTCAGGTCCGACAGAACGCAGCGACGTAAAAGCCTGCATCCTGACTCTCCCCGACTGCCGGCAGTGGCGGACGGGGCTGTCTGACCTGCGCTTCCAGGGCTTTTCTGCCCCTTCCTGCACTCGGGTCAAGAGTCCAGCAGCGGCAGCAGAAATCATCCGGGGGCTATTTTCCTGAACACAAACGCTCGAGCCGTTGAAGCTCCGAAGGGGTAAATCCGGCGTCCAGGCGTGCCTTGTAATGCACAGGACAATGGATAGCGTCACCGAGGTAATGTGCAAGACGGTTGAAGTAGGTGTCTTCCGGGTCGAGATCCTGCGCCTCGCAGAGGTAATGCAACCAGCGCGTGCCGGCCTCGACATGTCCGACCTCTTCCTCGAGTATGCGCTCGAGAATCGCAACAGTCTTCTCGTCACCAAGTTTGCGAAAATTGCGAATCATGCCGGGAGTCACATCGAGTCCGCGCGCTTCCATCAGCCTCGGGACGAGCGCCATCCGGTCGAGAGGACTGCCAGCGGTGCGCAATGCCATGTCCCAGAGACCATTGTGCGCATGAAAGTCACCATAGGCATGACCCAGTTCGCCGAGCCTTGCCGAGAGCAGGCAATAATGCCCGGCCTCTTCTGCCGCCACCCTGAGCCAGTCTCCATGGTAGTCACGCGGCATATGCGGAAACCTCACAATGGCATCGAGGGCAAGATTGATGGCATTGAATTCGATATGCGCAACGGCATGAATCAGCGCTGCACGGCCCTCATTCGTGCCGAGTGACCGTTTCGGAAGATCGCGTGGATGAACAAGCGTCGGGCGCGACGGCCTGCCCGGTGTTGTGATCGCAACAGGCGAATACCCTTCTTCAAAGACAACTTCAGAGGCGAGCCAATGGCGATAGAGGTTGTCGACATGCTCACACTTGCGAGCCGGTTCAGTATCCAGCAGGCATTCAAGAGCAGCATCGAAAAGTGCTGTCATGATTCAGCTTTCCAGGCGAGCATGATATCCATCACGTTTGTGCCGGTCGCACCCAGGTGGATGAGGTCGCCACTGGCCGCCAGAAAAGGATTGGCATCGGCGCGTGTGAGCGAATCCTCGATATCATGGCCCCGGGTTTCACCACGCATCCGGGTTCCGCCATCGACGATCGCGCCGGCATCCTCTGAAAGGCCATCGATGCCATCCGTGCCCGCCGAAACAAAGCAGAAGGAGTCACGCCCGGAAAGCCTGTCCGCCAGCTGCAAGGCGAGTTGCTGGTTTCTCCCGCCGGTACCGGGTTCGGGAGGAAGATTGACGCTCGTCTCCCCGCCCCAGACATGCACCCCGGCCGGTGCGCTTCCGGCGAGATACTCTGCGAGTCTCTCTGCCACCTCGCCGGTTTCGCCACAAAGAGAGCCGGGGTGGATTGTGACGGGGAACCCCAGCTTCCTTGCAGCAGAGGCTGCGGCAGATTTTGCTATCTCGTTGGAAGCAATGATCTCCACGCGGACATTTTGTCGCGGCCTGGGCTCCTCGGGAGCACGGACGAGAGTTGCGAGCCATTCAGGCAGCTCGATGTTCTGCACTTCGCGGATACGCGGATCCGGAACGAGCAGGCCTGAGCCGATATCCGAAGGGTTGTCGCCGGGAACGTCGGAAACCAGCAGGACCAGGGCTTCGTTGTCGAAACAGCGCAACAACTTCCCCCCCTTGATAGCCGAGAGGCATTTTCGAACCAGATTTGTTTGCCGGATATCGAGGCTGTTTGCAAGCATCCAGCGATTGGCCCGTTGCATCTCCTCGAGTGAGACGTGTGGTTCGAGAACCTCGACCATTGCCGATGCACCACCCGAGATCAGAAAGAGAAGCCTGTTTCCCGGCTCCTGCGCGTCTAGAAAATCCAGCAAGGCGCTGCCTGCGTCAAGGCTCGTCTGGTCCGGTACCGGGTGGCTGCCGGGAATGAATTTCACGTTCGCGGGAAGCTGGTTGGCATAGGCCGGTGAAGTGATGAGAAGTGCATCGGTGACACGCTCTCCGAAGAAGTCACAGGCCGATCGCATCATGACACCGGCAGCCTTGCCGATGGCCACGATGGCAACCTTGCCGTCGCCGAAATCTTCCTGCTCGAGACGCTGACGAACACTGGATCGCGGAACAACGGCCGCGAT
>JARFQQ010000124.1 GCA_029287695.1 Gammaproteobacteria bacterium
AAGAAACTGCTCACAGCGCGTGATATCAGCCAGCGCGTGCAGCTCCAGCGCATGAGAAAAGCCTTCGTCGCAAATGCATCCCACGAGCTCCGGACACCGCTGACAGTCATCGCCGGCTATCTCGAGATCCTCGAGATGGACCCTGACATACCACCGCATCTCACCGAGGCCGTAACAAGTGCGAGCGAGCAGGCTGGCAGAATGCAGCGTATCATCGAAGATCTGCTCGTACTCTCACGGCTCGAAGGCACGCGGCTCTCCCGCTTCAGTGGTGACCCGGTCAATGTGCCCGTCATTTTGCGCCAGATCATCAACGATCTGCAGAAAACGGTCTCGGGCAAATCTCATCACTTCAGCCTGGACCTCGACGAAGCCCTCAGCCTGAGGGGCAATGAGGCTGAAATCCAGAGTGTCTGCACAAACCTCATCAGTAATGCAGTCAAGTACACACCCGAGGGCACAACAGTCGATGTGCGCTGGTACCGGAATTCAGCCGGCCATGCCTGCCTGGATATCGAGGACAACGGCCCGGGTATCACTGCGGAGCACTTGCCGCATCTCACAGAGCGCTTCTACCGTGTGGATGCCGGGCGCTCGCGGGAAATCGGCGGAACAGGACTCGGCCTCTCCATTGTCAAGCACGTGGTTCAGCGGCATGGCGGCTTTCTGCATATCGACAGCGAGCCAGGCCAGGGGGCAACATTTCGCGCCTGTTTTCCTGAATATCGCCTGATGTCATAAAAGGTTCATAGTGTTGTCACATAATAGTCAGGATTCGACTACATACTTTGTCCGACTTACTACAAGCACCTGAGAGGGTACATTATGAAAAAGCTGATACTCGCAGCAGCAATCGCAGCAGTCGCTGCTCCTGCAGCTCAAGCGGCAAACCGCGACACCATTAACATCGTGGGTTCTTCCACCGTCTACCCGTTCGCAACTGTCGTTGCCGAGCAGTTCGGCAAGACCACGTCATTCAATACGCCAAAGATCGAATCGACCGGTTCCGGTGGCGGCATGAAGCTCTTCTGCGCGGGTGTCGGCGTTGATACGCCTGACCTGACCAACGCATCCCGTCGCATCAAGAAGTCCGAGCTCGACAAGTGCAACGCCAACGGCGTCACACCCGTTGAGGTCAAGGTCGGCTACGACGGCATCGTTGTCGCAAACGCCAAGAGTGCTCCCGAGTACAAGCTGACTCGCAAGGACCTCTACATGGCTCTGGCTGCCAACATTCCCGGTCCTGACGGCAAGCTCATCGAGAACCCGCACAAGACCTGGAAGGATGTGAACGCTGCGCTGCCTGCAGCACCGATCAAGGTTCTGGGTCCGCCTCCTTCTTCCGGTACGCGTGATGCTTTCGAAGAGCTGGCTCTCGGTGGCGGCGCCAAGAAGGTCGAGGATCTCAAAACCCTGCGTGGTATGAAGGACGGTGACGAGATGAAGGCCATGATGGCGAAGCTCGGCATCGACATGGCTGTCTACGACGACGTCATGAAGAAGAAAGGCAAGGTCAAGGGCAAGGATATCTTCAAGAAGGTGGCATACCACATTCGTGAAGACGGCGCTTACATCGAAGCAGGCGAGAATGACAACCTGATTGTCCAGAAGCTCGAGAAAGACACGGGTGCACTGGGTGTCTTCGGCTTCAGCTTCCTCGACACCAATGCTGACAAGATCAAGGGCGCTTCCATCGATGAAAAAGCCCCGACTTTCGATAACATTGCTGATGGTTCCTATCCCGTTTCCCGTCCGCTCTACACCTATGTCAAGAAAGAGCATGTCGGCAAGATTCCGGGCATCCAGGAATACCTTGCAGAGTTCACCAGCGACAAGGCATGGGGTGACGAAGGTTACCTCATCGAGAAAGGCATGATCCCGATGCCCAAGGCCGAGCGTGAGCAGTTCAAGGCAGATGCCGAGGCGCTCAAGCCCCTGACAATGTAATCCTCGAGAGAAGGTTACATTAATAAGCGACATGAGGGGGGCTTGCCCCCCTCATGTTTTCTGAACGACTGTCCATACAAACTCCATTCCTCGCCCGGCACTGGAGTTGATCGGTCGGGTCTGATTGACGGGGTATAAAGTGACTCAGACAAATCTCCTGATTTTAGTGCTGCTGGCAATCATGGCGGTTCTGTACTACTTCGCCAAACAGCGTGCTCTCACAACTGTCGGCGGGGCATCGAATATCCGGCAACTCCACTCGCTGCCGGGTCATTATGGTATCTATGCCGCGCTGTGGGCTGCAGTACCAGCGTTTCTTGCGCTGATGATCTGGACAAGCGCAGAAGACTGGCTAGTTACGAAACTCGTTGTCAGTAACCTGCCAGAGCAGGTTCAACAGCTACCTGCTGCGGAACTCAGTCTCATCATCAACGACATTAAGAACATGGCTGCCGGAGATGTTACCTCTGCCGATGCAATAGCTGAAATCAAATCAGCAGCCGACCACTACAACAACCTCAAGGCAATTGCCGGTGCGGCAAAGTTTGTCCTTATCCTCGTCCTGGCGATTGTCGGTGGACTGATCGCATGGCGCTCGGTTGCGCCTAAACTGCGGGCCAGAAACCGTATCGAAGGCATCTTCAGGGTCATCCTGATCCTCTGTTCCATTATTGCCATCTTTACCACGATCGGGATCGTTCTGTCGGTCCTCTGGGAGTCCCTGATCTTCTTCCGGGAGATACCATTTTTCGATTTTCTGTTCGGAACGCACTGGAACCCGAGTACCAACTCCTTCGGTGCGATTCCGATTTTTGCCGGCACCTTGCTGATTTCCCTGATCGCCTTGCTGATCGCTGTGCCGATTGGCCTGATGTCGGCAGTTTATCTATCCGAGTACGCAGGATCACGCGTCCGGGCCTTTGCCAAGCCGCTGCTTGAGATACTCGCCGGGATACCGACTGTCGTGTACGGCTTCTTCGCTGCATTGACAGTTGCGCCGTTTTTTGCAAATGCCGGCCGATCCATCGGCTGGGATATTTCACCCGAGAGTGCGCTGGCTGCGGGCGTCGTCATGGGTATCATGATCATCCCGTTTGTTTCTTCGCTGTCGGATGACGTCATCAATGCCGTACCCATGGCCATGCGCGAAGCTTCCTACGGAATGGGGGCGACCCAGTCCGAAACCATCACCAAGGTCATATTGCCAGCTGCACTCCCGGGTATCGTCGGCAGTGTACTGCTGGCTGCATCCCGCGCCATTGGAGAAACCATGATCGTGGTCATGGCTGCGGGCCTGTCTGCCAATCTCACTGCGAATCCCTTCGAGGCAGTGACAACGGTCACTGTGCAGATCGTCACGGCGCTGGTCGGTGATCAGGAGTTCGATAGCCCCAAAACACTGGTGGCATTCGCGCTCGGCCTGGTCCTCTTTGTTGTGACACTGGCGCTGAATGTTGTTGCACTGCACGTGGTACGCAAGTACCGCGAGCAGTATGAATAAGAGGGCAAGGCGATGAGTGAAACAACCAAAATAGTCAAACAATCGCTGCCCAAACGCTACCGTAGCGAGTCGATCTTCAAGGCGTTTGGTATGGCGGCCATTATTATCGGCATGGCGTTTGTCGTCATTCTCTTTGTCAATATCATCGGCAAGGGTTACCCGGCGTTTCTGCAGAGCTACATCAAGCTGCCGGTCTATTTCGATGCACAGGTTATCGATCCGGACGGGGATCGCGATCCCGACAAGATGGCGCGTGCCGACTACCAGGGACTGATCAAGAAAACACTTCGCGAGACTTTTCCTGAAGTCAGCGGGCGCAGGGACAAACTCGCACTCTACAAGCTCATCAGCCAGGGGGCTGGGTTCGAGCTGCAGGACATGGTACTCGATAATCCCGACATAATCGGTACGACGCAGGAGATCTGGCTGCTCGCCGATGACGAGATCGACGTTTTTCTGAAGGGTAAGGTTACTAAGCTCGACGAATTCGAGCTTGAAGGTAGGCCGGTCGCCAGCGACGTCTCGGGTGAGGTGGAGATCACGACGGACGGCCCGGCTTTTACGCCGGTTCTGGAAAGAATGCAGGAGCTGTTCGAACGGGAGAAGAGACGCGCGGAACGTGAACTTGGGCGCGCCCGGGAGAAGCTTGATGACCTGGAAAAGGACCTGGTCGAAAACAGGGATCTTCTTGCCGAGGCAGAGCGCTACGACTATCCGGCACGCATCGAGCGCCTTAAGGAAATCATCAAAAACAATCAGGGACAGATCAGCGACGAGGAATACATCATAAGGGTGCTCGAGGAGCGTATTGCCGGCTATCGAAAAAGCCTGGAAGGTACGAGTGCAGCCGAAGTCGATATCCCGCCAGATGCTGCAAGCTACCTCCTCGAACTCCAGGGCGGGCTCGTCAGGATCACGGCGCTTGGCAGAAACAGCGCCCGCGGTAATGTCCTCAACACACTTGATCCTGCCTCTGATTCTCAGAACCTCAAGCTGGTTATCCTTGAGACACCGGAATCCGAACGTCGCGTCACTGACCGCACCATCGGCTGGGTCAGGCAACTCCAGGAAAAAGATGTAGTCGACAAGAAATTCAACACGATCTTTTTTACTCACGGAGACTCAAGGGAGCCCGAACAGTCCGGTATTGCCGGTGCGCTCGCAGGCTCGTTCTTCACACTCATTGTGACCTTGCTGCTGTCGTTTCCGATCGGTGTGGGCGCGGCAATCTATCTCGAGGAATTTGCGCCAAAGAACAAGTGGACCGATCTCATCGAGGTCAATATCAACAACCTCGCCGCAGTCCCGTCGATTGTTTTCGGTTTGCTTGGTCTCGCGGTCTTCATCAACTATTTCGGCTTGCCGCGTTCCGCGCCGCTCGTGGGTGGCCTGGTGCTGACGCTGATGACCTTGCCGACGATCATCATTGCTTCGCGTGCGGCACTGAAATCTGTACCGCCATCGATCAGGGAAGCCGCGCTCGGCATGGGCGCGTCGCGTATGCAAGCGATGTTTCATCACATCCTGCCCCTTGCGCTGCCGGGTATGCTGACCGGCACCATCATCGGCATGGCGCAGGCGCTTGGTGAGACGGCACCGCTGCTGATGATCGGCATGGTAGCCTTCATTGTTGATATTCCCCAGGGCTTTACCGATAACGCTACGGTTCTGCCTGTACAGATCTACCTCTGGGCCGACAGCCCAGAGCGTGCATTTGTTGAACGAACTTCCGCTGCCATCATGGTGCTGCTCGGCTTCCTGATCACCATGAATGCACTGGCTGTTTTACTGCGCAAGAAATTCGAGCGTAAATGGTAGGAGAAACATTATGAATCAAGTGGCTGAATTCGAACATATGGAGCACGAGATCGAGGGAACGGTTGGCACTCCATTGGTAGATGACCCA
>JARFQQ010000160.1 GCA_029287695.1 Gammaproteobacteria bacterium
CGGAGCGGCTGCGGCCATCATTGGTGGTTATTCAGTCGGTCGGGAAGGGCCGCATGTGCATCTCGGTGCCTCCAGCGGCAGTCTGCTCGGCCAGTGGTTGCGTCTGCCGAATAACAGTATCCGGACTCTCGTCGGGTGCGGCACGGCGGCCGGCATTGCCGCGTCCTTCAATACGCCGCTCGCGGGCGTCATCTTCGCCCTCGAGATCGTCATGCTCGAATACACCATCGCCAGTTTTATCCCGGTCATCCTCGCAGCCGCCAGTGCAACCCTTGTCTCCATCGCTGTCTTTGGCAACGAGGCCGGTTTCGACATGCCGTCAATGCAACTTGCGAGCCTGGCGCATATGCCGCTTGTGCTGCTTCTCGGGCTGGCAGTCGGTATCCTCTCGGCCGCCTTTATCCAGGTGATGCAATTTGTGGCGGCCACTGGCAGCCGGTTTGCGCTCTGGCAGCGCTTTACTGCTGCAGCGCTCATTGCTGCGCTGTTCGCTGTCGTGCTGCCGGAGGTCATGGGTATCGGCTATGACTCTGTTAACAATGCCCTGCTTGGTGAACTCGGCCTGGCCATGCTGGCCTTGCTGGTTGTCGGCAAGTTGCTGGCAACCTCGCTCAGTGTGGGACTCGGAATCCCCGGTGGCATGATCGGGCCTTCGCTCTTCATCGGGGCCGCGATCGGCGCCCTGGTTGCCAACCTCTTTGCACTCGCCGGGTTTGATGTCGATATCGGCCTGTTCGCCCTGCTTGGCATGGGCGCCATGATGGGGGGAAGTCTGCAGGCGCCGCTGGCCGCACTGACAGCCATCATGGAGCTGACACACAGTCCGGGCATCATCATGCCCGGGATGGTCGTGATCATCACGGCCTCCCTGACCGCCAGTGAGCTCTTTCGCAAGGAATCGCTATTCATCACGATGCTCAAGGCATCCGGGATGAATTACAGCACCACGCCCGTCGTGCAGGCTCTGCGCCGCATCGGCGTTGCAGGCACGATGAGCAAGTCGTGCCTGCGTACGCAGTCAATGATCGATCGTGATGCGGCGGAAGGATTGCTGAAGGAAAAGCCAGCCTGGCTGATCATCGATGCCGGGAAAGAGCCGCATACGCTGCTGCGGGCTGCCGACCTGGCGAATTATCTCGATGCCGGGCAGCCGGACGAAACCGGGAGCATCGATCTCATGGAGATTCCCGGGCAAAGATACGACCTGGCTCCGATTCACCTCCAGGCAACCTTGCAGGAGGCGCAGGAGCGGCTGAAAAACAGCAGTGCAGAGGCGCTTTACGTGCAGCGTGAAACTGCGCCGGGCATTCACCGGGTCTATGGCATTCTCACGCAAGAGATGATCGATGCGACCTACCGGTGACTCCCGGGAGCAGGCAAGCCTGCGACGTGCGCTTGGTCCCTGGCTGCTGACTCTCTACGGACTGGGCAGCACCATCGGTGCAGGCATCTATGCGCTCGTCGGGAAGATTGCCGGAGAGGCTGGATACCAGGCGCCACTGGCCTTTCTGGTGGCAGCCGTTCTGGCGGCCTTTTCCGCACTCAGCTTTGCCGAGCTGGCGGGACGCTATCCGCAAAGCGCGGGGGAGTCGGCCTATGTGCGGGCAGGATTCCGGCAGCGATGGCTGTCACGCCTGACAGGGCTGCTGGTGGTGATGATCGGTATCATCTCCGCAGCAGCCCTGATGCGTGGCCTTGCCGGCTACATCAATGCCCTGTTACCGGTCGGGCTCGGGATCTCGATTCTCGCCACGCTTGCTGTTCTCACCGCAATCGCTGTCTGGGGCATCAGGGAATCAGCAACGGCCGCGGCGCTGATCACGCTTGTCGAGATCGGCGGGCTGTTTCTCGTCATCCTGGTCTCGCTATGGCACATCGATACGGTCGACTCCCTGCCATCATTCATACCGGAGCGTCTTGACGGTGAAATGTTGCATGGCGTCATGGCCGGGGCTTTCCTGGGCTTCTATGCGATGATCGGTTTCGAAGACATGGTGAATGTCGCCGAGGAGGTCAGAGACGTCGGGCGTACCATGACGATGGCCATCACCCTGACGCTCGTGATTACAACCCTGCTCTACATGGGAGTGGCCTGGAGCGCCCTTGTGTGGGTTACGCCGGCACAGCTGGCGCAATCGGACGCGCCCCTCGCGCTGGTCTTCGAAACCATAACCGGGAAAGAGCCGCTATTGATCACTCTTGTCGCGGTACTGGCTGTTGTCAACGGCGGCCTGATCCTGCTTGTCATGGCAAGCCGTGTCCTCTATGGCATGAGCCGGATGAAGCAACTCCCTTCCTGGTTCGGCCATGTCTCGAGGCGAACGCAAACCCCGGTCAACGCCACGCTCTTCACGGCACTGCTCATCATGCTGCTGTCGCTCATGCTGCCTCTCGAACATCTTGCAAGAATGACTGCCGGCATAGCGCTGACGGTCTTCTCACTTGTCAACCTGTCACTGGTTCTCGTCAAGCTGCGGCGGGAGACCGCACCTGCCGGTATCCTTCGTCTGCCCCTTGCGGTGCCCTTGGCAGGCTTTATTGTGAGCGCTGGTTTCGTTATCTGGGAAATTGCAAAGCGTTTTCTCTGAGCGGTGTGGAGCGCCTCGCGAACGGTCTGCGGGAATGGCGACTCATCCCCAGTCGCCATCTCGCATGTCGAATACTCTTGCGAGTGCAAGGAGGCTCAGTGAGTTACGCATCTCACCCCGTTCAATAGCCCCGGCGAGCTCCTCTCGTGTCAGTTCGACAATCGCGATATCTTCTCCTTCGTCGAGTGACTGGGCGCTGCTCTGCACGGCGTCGGTCGCCAGCCAGAAGTGACACGCGTTGTTCATGAATGCCGGGTTCGATTCCACCCTGCCGATTGGCTTCCAGTTATCCGAGCTGTAGCCGGTTTCTTCGAGGAGTTCCCGTCTCGCGGTTTCGAGGGGTGATTCTCCGGGGTCGACCACGCCGGCCGGGACCTCGAGTGATACCTTGCCGGTACCGAACCTGTACTGCTCGACAAGGACGATCTCTCTTGCAGGTGTGAGTGCAACGATGTTGACCCAGTCTTCCGACTCGATCACGACCGCTTCCATGCGCATGCCGTTTCTCGGATTTTCGACGTGATCGAAACGGGAGCCGAAAAGCTTGAGACCGGGACCTGTTTCCGATCCAAGCGTTTTCCAGGGTTTGATACGTTCTCTGCGCATTCGGGGCACCTGTTTATATCCGGGTTATCGGACTCTGCGGCTGGTACCGGGTGTCAGGAGAAATCAGGGCTGGCTGGCAACGAGTGCTGCAAAGCGCCCGGCAAACTCTTCTACCTCTCCCCAGTCCGTGTATTCGTAATCCATCGACATGTCGAGGTCCTTGCCACCGGATTTTTTCACGATGTTGCGCATGATGCGCTTTTTCAGGAAGCCGTAGCGACTGTATTTCAGCGCGCCGGCAAATGTGACGCTGATTGCGGGTTGCATTCCGATGTCGTCAAGAAATTGTTGCATGACGTGTTGTGCGTCGTCCTGGTCCTGCTGCCGGTGCGAGGCTGCTGAAAGACTCACCGAGAAAAAGGCGACGGGTAGCTGTGCCCATTCGGCATGGTGAGCGGTGAGCCATTGCGCGAGTTCAAGCGGATGCTGTTCGCGATGCAACGGGCCGCCGGCCACCAGGCCATCACATTCCGGTGGGAAGGAGGCCTCCGGTTGTTCCCGGGTATTGATAAGAAGAGGGGTTGCACCACAGTGTTCGAGCGCCCCTGCAATTCTGGAGGCGATTTTTTCACTCTGACCCTCGAAACTGGCGTAAGCGATCAGGATGCGCATCATGGCTCTAGCGGAGTTTGTCCCGGTCGGGTGTTTGTATCTGCATTCTTACCTTGTTGTCGATGCTCAAGAGCAGTTCGAGGATGTTGTGCATATCCCCGAGCTGCTTCTGCAGTGCCTCTGATTGTTGTTCGAGGCTGTGGATTCTCGATTGAAGCTTCGCAATCATCCCGGCATCACGCATTCCGGCATCTCAGTTGAGGTCGATGGCATGGGTCTTGAGGTTGTCAAAGGGGACGGTCTCGAGTGCTTTCTCATGGGTGCTTCGCAACGCAACTCTTGGTGCGCAGCCTGCTTCAAAAGCCTCTTTCCATCGAGCGGCACAGACACACCAGCGGTCGCCTTCCTTGAGTCCGGGGAAGCCGTACTCGGGCATGGGTGTGCTGAGATCGTTACCCTGTTGCATGCTGAAGTCCAGGAATGCATTGGTCACCTGTACGCACACCGTGTGGGACCCGGCGTCCTGTTCACCGGTTTCACAGGAACCGTTCCTCGTCCACCCCGTGAGAGGTTCCATCGAGCAGGTTTCGAGTGGTTCACCGAGAACATTGTTTGGCATTGGTCTGAATCCGGTCAATTCGCATATCTGTGGAGGAGCATGGCAGAGGTGCTGTCGGGACTGCAAACAGTGATCACTGGAAACGTCGCAGCCAGTGCGGGTAGCCATAACTGTTATCCGCGCTGAAGCCTCCATGCTTCGGCAGTCGCTCGAAGAGGCGGTCTGCGGTCATACGCAGGTTGTACATCAACTGGTCGGGTGTGCCAAATGCCTTGATGGCGATGTTCCAGTAATCCCTGTTCCTGACCTGCAACAGGTTCATGAGGAAGAGACAGCCGCTTTCAAGCCTGTCTACCGAGAGCGAGTGCTCAGTCAGGTGGTTGTCACTGATGCCAAAGAGGCGTACATGCTGAAGCCTCGTGATTTTCAGCCAGCCATTGCTTTCGAGCAATTCGTTGTGCGGGGGCTGCAGGCTGTCCAGCGGCCCTTGCCACCTGTTCCAGACTTCCGGCTGGCCGCTTGCGCCGTCCCAGTGCAGAACGCCCGCGATATCGCCGCGCAGGGAGGTCTCGATATTTTGCCGGTCGTGCAACCGGATACCTGTGCCGTCACTGGCGCCGGCGAAATGATACTCAACCCTCTGCCGGGGAGTAAGATCCTGTGAAAAAAAGTCTCCAACAGCGAAGGGTGGCTGTTCAAAAAACCAGCGAAGTTCCATCGTTTGTTTCATCGTTCTGACTCCTGCCGTTTTCGCGCTGCCCGGAGACGAGGCCGGGAATGGAACCGTAACCAACAAATTTCGCCTTGCTCTCCTTGCGTGGCAGCCTGAAATCGAAGACGCTGACACCACGGCGTCTGTCTCCATTGTAGCTGCGTCCATCGCTGGCGCCCACCATCAGCGGCTTGCCGCTTGCCTTGTGGGTTCCAAGGTAGATCATGACATGCGTGATCGCCCGTTTGATACCGTAGGTCCCGCTCCAGAATAGCAGGTCACCCGGCCTGAGGGCGTCGAACTGCCCGGAGTGAAGCGAGTTTGCATTGACCTTGCGTATTTTCCCGGACTGCTCGATCCAGCGATAAATCTGGTCTGCCTGGCGCGGCGTTTCACGCAGGTTTTGACTCTTCAGAATGTATTGCACTGTGCCTGAACAGTCCATGCCTCCACGTTTCGGAGAATTCGAACCGTAGAGATAAGTCAGTTTTTTTTCTGTCAGTGCGAGCGATTCGCGGATGAGCTTCTGAATAGCGGCAGGCTGGGATTCGTATTCGCTTATCTCCCCGGGCGACATGGAAGTCACTATCGCGGGTGCCGCAGACAGCGCCGGCGACAAAAAGAGCAGGATCAGCAGCAGATTGTATGGCATTGATCAATATCACTGTGAAAAGGCTGTTTGTTTGACGACAATTTAATCAGGAATGGGTTCAACAGGCGAGCAGGAGAGTGCGAGATGTTCAGGTTACGGCGAATGCAATCACTGCTTGCAGCACCACTGCTCATGCTTCCCCTGTCGGTTGCTGCGATCGATGCGGCTTTTGTCGACAGCTGCTTCCATACGCCATTCGATCTTTACCTGACCCCGGTGGAGGCCTGGCAGATGAAACAGCAGCACCCGGATGGCGTCACTTTCGTTGATGTGCGTACGCGGGCAGAGGTCCAGTACACCGGCTTCACCGGGTATGCCGACGCGAATATCCCGATCATGTTCCAGCCAGGCAATTACGAGTGGAAAGCGGACAAGAAAGACCCGCTGACAGGTCAGTTCAAAAAGGCCCCGAACAGGGATTTTTCCAGGGCGGTATACAAGCTTGTCAAATCCCGCGGGCTCGACAAGTCGGCTCCGGTCATCGTGATGTGTACAGCCGGAAAACGTTCCACAGCCGCCGCGAAGGCGTTGCACAAGGCCGGGTACAGCCGGGTCTACAACCTCTACGAGGGGTTTGAGGGCGTCATGGCGACAGGCGGTTATTACAGGGGGCAGCGCGTCGTCAATGGCTGGAAAAATGCTGCGCTTCCGTGGGGATACAGGCTGCCGGCTTCGAAGATGTATTTCAATTACGAGCCCTGAGAAGTCACTTCTCCGAGCCCGCAACCCGGCTGGCATCAGCTGTGCCAGTCAATCAGGATTTTCTCTCTCTTCCTCTCTTTCGCTTTATTTGATGATTGAAATCAGCGTTGCCAAGAGTTGCGCTGACGAATTTCCATACTTTGTCTAATGTTAAATTGATAATTGTCAATCCTTCCCGGGGCAAGGAAGCCGTATCCAGCAAGAGGGATCGCATCCGGACAGGAGGCAGTATTCATTGTAACGACCAAAGGAGAACCTTAACGATGACTACGATGCAGGTAAACGGTGCAGATATTGATTTCAACCCCGATGGGTTTCTCTCGGATTTTCACAGCTGGAGCAGGGATGTGGCCATGGCGATGGCTGAGGAGCAGGGACTCGAACTGACGGACTGCCACTGGGACGTCATCAGCTTCATGCGTGACTTCTTCGGTGATTTCGAAACACCGCCATCACCGAAACAGATCATCGCGGCCTGCGGCGAAAAGATCACGGGCTCGGCGAAGTGCAGGCAGAAAGATTTGAAAGCCATCTTCCCGAACGGGGGATGCAAGCAGGCCTGCCAGCTCGCAGGGTTGCCGCGTCACTACTGCCATTCGCCATAGGTTTTGCTGGCCGGGAGTGGGGTGTGTCTTGCCGGGCTGAAGTCCGGCACCCGCCCTGATTGCGGCAGGAAATCCCGGCGTGAAGCGCGTCTCGCCTAGCGCATGCCGCGCGACTGCTTGATCATTTCGTAAGCCTGCTTGATCCGGTGCGTCTTCTCTGCAGCCATTTTCATCATCTCTTCGGGGAGCCCCCTGGATGCAAGCTTGTCAGGATGGTGCCGGCTGAGCATCCGGCGGTAGGCTTTCTTGACCTCGCCGTCACTTGCCGACTTGTTGATTTCCAGTATTGCATAGGCATCGGAGAGTGAGCCGACACCGGTAGCGGTCGAGCGCGTGCGTCCCCGACCGCTGTCTTGCTGTTGCTGCTCGCGCTGCTGAAAATGCATCGAGGCGATAACCATCTGCTCGATCATTCCGAGTTCGATAGCGGATATCCCGAGGCGCTTGCTGATGGACTCCAGGATCCGGTGTTCAGCTGCATGTTTTTTCCCGTCGCCATAGGCAGCCTGAACCTGGATCTCCATGAACATGCGGACAAGGTTGCGCTGCCTGCCGATCTGCGAGTGAAACTGGTCGAGCACCTCGTCGAGCCTGAATTTCTCCCTCTTGCCTTCGCGGAAGAGGTTGATGGCTGTT
>JARFQQ010000207.1 GCA_029287695.1 Gammaproteobacteria bacterium
GACCAGGGAATCATGACGATGGCCGCGAACGCCCAGTAATAAAGCCAGGGTTCCACGCCAGAAAAAAAAGTAGCAACAGGAATGACAAATCCAGCTATCCCGTAAAGCCTGTAGGCCGCCCACTGGATGTAGTGGGCCACCTTTGGATTGGGATGGTGGCGATTCATGGCATACAACACGATTGAGCCCCCCAACCAGATTGGCGCGAGTGGGAACAGGATCGTTACTACAACATTCATTATGTTGAACAGTACCGGACCGCGCCTGGAGGATTTGCCCGAAACGACATACTGCGTCACGCCCGGCTCGAGAGGTTCGCTCATGGGTGTATTGGTTTATTCAAACTGGGTGACAATGGTATATTGGAAGGGTTAATTGTCAACCGGAAAAGGACTTCATGGTTAACAACTGGGTAGATAATATACAGAGCCTGCTCTTCCCGGGATTTTGCCTGGTCTGCAGACGCAAGACAGCCGGCCGCAGGGATCTCTGCCCCGGCTGTGCTGCGCAACTGCCGCACAATGACCACCCCTGTCGTTGCTGCGCACTCCCGCTCCCGGAGACGTCGCAACCGGGCTCGCTTTGCGGAAGGTGCCAGAACAGCCCGCGCCCCTACGAACGCGTCACCGCTCCATGTCTCTACCAGGGCGAGATCCAGCGCCTGCACCAGGCATTCAAGTTCAACCGCAAGCTGGCGGCGGGACGCCTGTTATCGGAACTGCTCTGTGATGCCATCGAGGCCTCTAACCTGCCGCGACCGGATCTGCTGATCCCGGTGCCCCTGCATCCCTCGCGCATACGCCAGCGTGGCTTCAACCAGGCGATGGAACTGGCGAGGATCGTCTCGGGACGGCTCGATATTCCGGTCGACCAGTTTTGCATCCGCCGTCGCAAAGCCACCGCACCACAGTCCGAATTGACGAAAAGAGAACGCGCCGGAAATATCCGCGGAGCATTTGCCATGCAGAAGCAGCTGATGGCGGAACACGTCACCATCATCGACGACGTCATGACAACGGGGCTGACCATCGAAGAGATCGCAATGCTGCTCCGACGGCATGGCGCCAGGCATATCGACGCCTGGGTCGTGGCGCGCCGGCCCTGAAATCACTTCTGTCGATTGATGCCCGGCGTCAGAAAAGCTTGTCAAAAATACGGAAGCCGGCGATATAGGTCCCGGCTGCGGAACCCAGCGTACTGAGCAGAAAAACCAGCAAAATGCGCGAAACGCGGTTCTTCCACCAGCCGCTCCAGTGTGTAACATCATGGCGCAGGCTTTCGAAGTCACCGACCCTTGGCTTGCGCAACAGGGTTTCGACGGCGCCGGTCACCATGCCCGCGCCGATCGTTGGATTCAGGGATGTGAGTGGTGCGGCAACAAAGGCTGTCAGGATAGTGACAATATGGCCGCCGGCAATCAGCGCACCAAGGGCCGACAGGGTTCCGTTGATCATGACCCACTCGGCAATCAGGTTCCAGCCGAGCGCGCTGCTCTTCGAAAAGCCCATGACAAAGCCGCTGATGATGAGGGCGGCAATCACCCAGGGCAGCATTTTCAGCCACTTGCGCTTTTTTGGCAGAACCTCGAGCTCCCTGATCACACCAGCCGGATCCTCGATGCCCCGGTCGAGTTGTTCGGCAATCCCCTTCTGGTGACCTGCACCGATAACGGCAAGGATATTCCGATAGCCGTGCTCGCTGCGCTCCTTCAGAATGCGCGCCGCCATGTAACGGTCTCGCTCGGCAATCAGCGGATCGAAAAGGTCCTTGCGCTCGGCCGCGAACTCGGAAAAGGTCGTTTCGAGCATGTCCCCTTCCTTGAGTTTCTCAATCTCCTCTTCGCCGACGTCTTCACGCGAAAGGACGGATGCCAGCAATCCGCCAACAAGGCCCGCGCGCTTCCACCAGCTGACATTCGCAACGACGCGCCTGAGGGTGACGCCGATATCACGATCGATGAGCAGCACCGGCAAACCGTGCTTCTGCGCCTGCGCGATTGCCTGACGCTGCTCGGCCCCCGGCTCGATATTGAACTGCTCGGCAAGCCGTTGCTGGTAGGCGCTCAGGGCAAGCTGCGCCGCCACCATGGAGGCCTTGCCTTCACGGATAACCTGGAACAGGTCCATGCGGGTGATGGCGTCGGGGTCGATGAGTGAAAGATAACGGCTGTTGCACAGTTCGACGGCAACTGCGTCATAGTCACCGCTATCGAGCTGCTCCCTGACTTCCTCGGCACTCGCCCGCGAGACATGGGCAGTGCCCAGCAGAACGACCCGGGCATCCTGTTCGCTGGTGACGATGCTTGTGGTATTGTTCTTCTGGATGGGCATTGACTCTGCTATGATTCGGGCGAAGGCTGGATTCTGCCACAATTAATCTCATGATTCGCCCCAAATTTGCACCACTGTTCCTGCTCGTTTGTTCCATTCTGTTCTTGCCTGCATGCCAGAGCATTGCTGAACATAAACGCCAGGATGCCCTCGATACTGCCCTCAAGCTCTACGGCAACACCTTGCGCTGGCATGGCCCGGAGAATCAGGCTGACTTTCTCAAGGATCCCGCTTCCATGCCGACATACGGCGGCGTTCGCGTCGTCAGTTACAACGTCGTTCAACAACCGGCCGTCGTCGACGAGAATCTCGTCAGCCAGGTTGCCCGCATCGAATACGTCCACACCGGAACGCAGGTCATACGCACAGTCGATGACAGCCAGCTCTGGGAAAGCAATGAGGAAGGCACAATCTGGCTGAGGGTGAATCCTCCCCCCGCGCTGTCCCGATAACCCGCCCGTTCCTGACCTGAATCAAGGCTCCCCTGCCGCCGGGTTGACCCGCAACCGCGCATAATGGACAATTCGCCGATTATTTTTACGTTAATTCAGAATATTCTGGATTACCGAAACTGTTCCAATGCTGCCGGCCCTCGCCGGCAAAATGAAAAATCGTTGTTTTATATCGTGGGGACAACACTATGAGCGAAGGGGCTGACTTGAAAAAACGCCGCTTCCTGACTGCGACGACGTCAGTGATCGGCGCCGTTGGAGTCGTGGGTGTTGCTGTGCCGTTCATTGCGTCATGGCAACCGAGCACGAGGGCGAAAGCCGCGGGTGCACCAGTGGAAGCAGATATCAGCAAACTCGGACCCGGCGAACTGCTGCGCGTCAAATGGCGCGGCAAGCCGGTCTGGATTATGCGCCGCACCGAGAAGAATCTCGCGGATCTCGAGACTCTCGATCCCAAACTGGCAGACCCTGCCTCCGACATGCCGCAGCAGCCGGACTACGCCAAAAACCCGCATCGCTCGCGCAAGCCCGAGGTCTGGGTTGCTGTGGGGATTTGCACGCACCTTGGATGCTCCCCGACATACCGCCCCGAAGTGGCGCCCGAGGATCTGGGTCCTGACTGGCTTGGCGGCTTCTACTGCGCTTGCCACGGCTCGCGTTTCGATCTCGCCGGACGTGTCTACTCAGGTGTCCCGGCGCCGACCAACCTGGTCATTCCACCGTACCAGTTCCTCGATGACAATACCCTGCTTGTCGGCGATGACGGAGGTGCAGCATGAGCACAAAACAAAACCTGGTGAACTGGATCGATGACCGCTTTCCGATGACGAAAGTCTGGAACGAGCATCTGGCCCAGTACTACGCACCCAAAAACTTCAACTTCTGGTACTTTTTCGGATCGCTGGCACTGCTGGTGCTGGTCAACCAGATTCTGACCGGCGTATGGCTGGCGATGATGTACAAGCCATCGGCGGCAGACGCCTTCGCCTCCATCGAGTACATCATGCGCGATGTCGAGTGGGGCTGGCTGATCCGCTACATGCACTCCACAGGCGCCTCGGCATTCTTTATCGTCATCTACCTGCACATGTTTCGCGGCATACTCTACGGTTCGCACAAGAATCCGCGTGAAATGGTGTGGCTGTTCGGTGTCGTTATCTATGTTGTCATGATGGCAACAGCCTTCATGGGTTACCTGCTGCCCTGGGGCCAGATGTCATTCTGGGGCGCACAGGTCATCGTCAACCTCTTCCAGGCTATCCCGCTGATTGGCGAGGAACTCTCTGTCTGGATTCGTGGCGACTATGTCATCTCCGACGCGACCCTGAACCGCTTCTTCGCACTGCACTTCCTGCTGCCGTTTATCCTGGCCGCACTGGTCTTCCTGCACATCGTCGCCCTGCACAAGGTGGGTTCCAACAATCCTGACGGCGTCGATATCAAGAAGAACAAGGATGAAAACGGTATCCCGAAAGACGGCATCCCTTTCCATCCCTACTACACCGTCAAGGATATTGTCGGCGTTGTCGTCTTCCTGATGTTCTTCGCAGGCATCATCTTCTTCTGGCCTGAAGCCAACGGCTATTTCATAGAGAAGCCCAACTTCGAACCGGCCAACCCGCTGAAGACCCCGGAACATATCGCGCCGGTCTGGTACTTCACACCCTTCTACGCGATCCTGCGGGCTGTACCGAGTTTCGCCGGCACCCAGGTCTGGGGCGTCATCGCGATGGGTGTTTCAATCGTCGCATTCTTCCTGTTGCCATGGCTCGACCAGAGCAATGCAAAGTCCCACCGCTACAAGGGCCCGCTCTTCAAGTATGCACTGGCGATCTTTGTCGTCACCTTCGCAATCCTTGGCTATCTCGGCGTTGTCTCGGCAACCGCTGACCGCACCCTGGTTGCACAGCTGCTGACCCTCATCTATTTCGGCTTCTTTTTCCTGATGCCGGCGTACACGCGGGAAACGAGCGACAAGACGACCATGGCAAAAATCTACTTTGCCGCCATGGCGATTTCGACCATCGCCACACTTTACTACTGGTGGCTCTTCGACGGCGGCGCCGACGGCTCCCTGCTCGTCAAGCTCATCGTGACTGCCATCGCTGCAGGCCACTTTGTCATTTTCGGCATCAAGCCCTGGCTCAAGCCGGAGCAGTCCAGCCCGGTTCCAGAGAGGGTAACAGAATGAAAAAACTCATTATCGCTCTGATCATGATGGCTCCAGGCATGCTTCACGCCGCAGGCGGTGGCAACATCAGCCTGGAAAGCGCCAGTATCAATCTCGAAAACGACGCTGCAAAGCAACGCGGCGCCAAGTACTTCGTCAATTACTGCCTCAACTGTCACTCGCTGAAATACGAGCGCTGGCAGCGCATGCAGGAATTCGGGATCAGCATCGATGACATCAGTGAACACCTGATGCCGGCCAATGCCAAGCCGGGTGACCTGATGACGATTGCGATGAAAACCGGGGATGCCAAGGCCTGGTTCGGGAATCCTGCGCCTGACCTGACGCTTGAAACCCGTCTGCGCGGCGAGGACTGGGTCTACACCTACCTGAAGTCGTTCTATCTGGATGACAGCCGCCCGTTCGGCGTCAACAACACGGTCTTTGACAAGGTCGGCATGCCGCATGTCCTCTGGGAACTGCAGGGCTTCAAGAAGGCGGTTTACCGCTATGACGTCACCAGCTCGGGCCATGTCGAGCAAAGTTTCGACAGCGAGGCCAAGGCAGAAGCCTGGATCAAGGAGCACGGCGGCGATGCGGAGATGAAGATCCAGAAGGTGGTTGATCGTCTTGAAACCGCGCAAGCGGGCAAGCTCGACGACGCCGAGTATGACAAGGTGATTCGTGACATCGTCACCTTTATGGCCTACATGGCAGAGCCGGTAAAACTGGAACGCCAGCGTCTCGGCATCTGGGTCCTGCTGTTCCTGGCCGTCCTCTTTATTTCAGCCTACCTGCTGAAGAAGGAGTACTGGAAGGACATACACTGACCGACCAGGCCCGCACACCCCCGCAAAAGGCGCACATGGTATACTGTGCGCCTTTTTTATGATAATGGATTTCGAGGACGCTATTCGATGCCTACCGTGACGAACAAACGCACAGTCATGACCCTGTTTTCCGATCCAGAGTGCATCTACAGTCACCGCGTACGTCTGGTACTGGCAGAAAAAAACATTACAGTCGACATTATCAGCACGGATCCGCTGGACCTTCCCGAGGATGTTGCCGAGGCAAATCCCTACGGCACCCTGCCAACCCTGATCGATCGCGATCTGGCACTCTACGAATCGCGCATCATCATGGAGTATCTCGACGAACGCTATCCGCATCCTCCGCTGTTGCCGATCGACCCGGTATCACGTGCGAACACACGACTCTACCTGCATCGCATCGAAAAGGACTGGTATTCGCTCGCGGATGAAATCCTTGCAGGGGGAAAAGGAGCAACCAGGGCGCGCAAGGAACTGAGGGAGGCATTGCTTGCAGCAGGCCCCATCCTTTCAGCAAGACCATGGTTCATGAGCGACGAGTTTACGCTCGTCGATGCAACGATCGCGCCGCTGCTCTGGCGCCTTCCCCAGCTGGGCATAGAGATCAGCGGAGCCGGCTCCCGACAGCTGCTGGACTACGCCAAGCGCGCCTTCGCCCGTGAATGTTTCGGGAAAAGTCTCACAGAACAAGAGAAAGAACTGCGTAAATGACTTCGACGCGGCCCTATCTGATCCGCGCCTTCTATGACTGGATCGTCGATAACGATCTGACACCACATCTCGTCATCAATGCCGAGCTGGAGAATGTCACGGTACCCGGCCAGCATATCGAAGATGGCCAGATCGTCCTCAACATCAGTCCACACGCAGTGCAGGCGCTCTCCCTCGAGAATGACTGGATCAGCTTCGACGCCCGCTTTGGCGGCAGCAATTTCCACGTCAGCCTGCCGCCGACAGCCGTTCTCGGCATCTATGCCAGGGAGAACGGCCATGGCATGCTTTTCCAGGAGGAGGAGCCCTCGCCCGAACCTCCCGGCGACTCGTCTCCCGACGACGCATCAAAACGTCCCACGCTCAAGGTCGTGAAGTAGGCATCATGCCATCGGTTGTGGTCGGCGATATCACCCGGCTCGAAACGGATGCGATCGTCAATGCAGCCAATAACAGCCTGCTCGGTGGAGGGGGCGTCGACGGCGCCATTCACAGCGCGGCAGGGCCGGAATTGCTGGCCTGCACGAAGCAACTTGGAGGCTGCCCGACAGGCGAGGCACGCATCACTCCGGGCTTCAGGCTGTCCGCCCGCTGGGTGATTCATACTGCAGGCCCGGTTTGGCGGGGCGGCAATGCAAACGAAGCCGCATTGCTCGCGAACTGTTACCGCCACTCGCTTCAGCTGGCCCTGCTCTACCAGGTCCATTCGATCGCCTTCCCTGCAATCAGCACGGGCGCCTATGGTTATCCCGGGGAGCAGGCGGCGGGCATCGCCGTCGAGAGCGTACGTCCTCTCGAACAGAACTTCGAGAAGATTCTTTTTTGCTGCTTCAGTGAGTCGGATGCGGCAATTTATCGGAAATTGATTGATGCCACCTGAAAAACAGGGATAATGTCAGCAATGACACCGGCACAGCATTCAGAGTCAGGAACAGATGCAGGACCTCGATAACAAAGCCGCCCAGATCAGGCTCGTCATTTTCGACGTCGATGGCGTCCTCACTGATGGCAGTCTCTACCTTGGCGACGACGGGCAGGAGTACAAGGCTTTTCACTCCAAGGACGGCCACGGCATGGTGATGCTGCAGGAGAGTGGCGTCCGGATCGCCATCATCACCGGCAGGACCTCCGAAGTCGTGAGCATACGCATGAAGAGTCTCGGCATCGCACATGTTTTCCAGGGCAAGCGCGACAAGAAGCCGGCCTATGAGGAACTCAAGCAGGTGACAGGGTTCAGCGACGCGCAGATCGCCTATGTCGGTGACGATGTCGTCGATCTGCCAGTCATGTCCAGAGTCGGGCTCGCGATCGCTGTCAACGATGCTCACCCGCTGGTCAAGCAGCATGCGCACTGGACGACACCCTCGGGTGGCGGCCGCGGCGCCGCGCGCGATGTCTGCGAAATGCTCATGCAGGCCCAGGGAACACTGGAGACAAGGCTCAACAGCTATCTTGCATGAAGGAAATCGTCACCACTGTTGCGACAATCGGGCTGATTTTGGCCATCACGCTGTTCCTGAATGTGCTCGAGCATTCCGAACCGCAGACCGCCCGCACAGAACCCGGCACCGGCGAGCCACAACCGGATGTTCAGATTCGTAATGCGACCATGCTCAAGACAGACGATTTCGGCTATCACAAATACTATCTGCATGCCGAGCGCATCAAGCATTACCTGCAGCGCTCAACCGAACTCGAAGACCTGCGGATGATGGTGAGCTCTTCCAGCGATGCTTCAGACTGGCTACTCACCGCCGAGGCGGGATGGATGGATGCTTCGAGCAAGCAATTGCTGCTACATGGCGAGGTGCTGGTGCACCAGCGGAAAGAGGGCAGCGAGGATGTTACCGGCCTGACACGCGATATGATTGTCGACTATGCCAACAGCCTCGCCTACTCCAACTCGTCCGCAACACTTCTCAACGGACAAAACATGACGAGCGGAACAGGGCTTGCGATCAATTTCACCAGGCCGGGCAGGATCAGCCTGCTCTCGCGCGTGAGCGGAACCCATGTTTTCGAGTAGGCTGATCGCTCCCCTCCTCTTGCTGATACCGTTGCTGTCAGTCGCGAACGAAAAAAATGCCGTGCGAGTCGAAGCAGACAATGTCGTCCATGATGAAGCCACGGGCAGAATCACCTACACAGGGAATGTCATTGTCACCCGCGAAGGCATGGAGCTGTTGTCGGATAACCTTGTCATCAGGCGCGACGATGAAACCGGTGAAGGCATCATCACCGCCTCCGGCGAGCCGCTGAAGTTCATGAACAGCGGCGAGGAACAGACCGTGCGCGGCGATGCCTCAACCGCCATCTACCGGGTCGACAGCAGGCAACTCGAACTGCAGGGGACGCCAATGAACTTCGAGTCCGTCAATGCGCAGGGCGAGAAATTGCAGGGCAGCGCCACAGAGGCACACTACGACATGGAGTCCTCCCGCCTGCAGATGTCCGGATCACCCGTGCGTTTCAGGCAGACCCCGACCGGTGATGACAAGCCGATCACCGGTACCTCGAGCAATGCCGATTATGACATGGAGCGCAAGCTGCTCGTGCTCAGCGGTAACGCAATCCTTCAGCAGGAAGGCAATACTGTCAGGAACGACCGGATTGTCTTCAACCTCAAGGAGTCTGTCATCACGGCCGGCGCCAGGGCCAACGCCAAAGAGCGTGTTGAAACCCTGCTGGAGCTGGAGTAGCACCTTGGGAACCCTCTCTGCAACCTCCCTCGTCAAGCGTTACGGCAAGCGAACTGTCGTCAAGGACGTATCCATCGAGGTGACGCGTGGAGAAGTGGTCGGCCTGCTCGGGCCCAACGGCGCCGGCAAGACGACAAGCTTCTACATGATCGTCGGACTTGTGCCAGCCGAAGAGGGCGTCGTCATGCTCAACGACGAAGAGATCACGCACCTGCCAATGCATGTCAGGGCACGCCGGGGAATCGGCTACCTGGCACAGGAGCCTTCCGTTTTCCGGCGACTCAGCGTTGAAGACAACCTGATGGCAATTCTTGAAACACGCAAGGAGCTTGAAAAATCACAGCAGCAGGAACTGTGCGACGATCTGCTGCGTCAGTTTGGACTCAGCGCCCTGCGTGAATCACTCGCCATGCGGCTCTCGGGCGGGGAACGCCGGCGCCTGGAAATCGCCCGCTCCCTCACCATGGAGCCGGCCTTTATCCTTCTGGACGAGCCTTTTGCGGGAATCGACCCCCTCTCGATCGCCGACATCCAGTCGATCATCAAACAGCTGGCTTCGGAAGGAATCGGAATCCTGATTACCGACCACAATGTGCGTGAGACTCTGGGGATTTGCGATCGCGGCTACATTATCAGTAACGGCGAGGTGCTGGCGGAGGGGGAACCGCAAATGCTGCTTGATAACCCCGATGTGCGTGACGTCTATCTCGGGCACGACTTCCGCATGTAACAAGGCATTTAATTCATATAATCAACAGATTAGGCTACAAATCCTCATTTCTTCCCTTGCCGCGACGGGTTGCGCTGCATCAACCCGGCAGGCCTTGGCACGTTAGCAAAAGTGTCATGATGCGCTAGAATGGGACAAACAGTAGTGTTAGACAGATTCATCAACAAGAGCCATTGTGAAGCAAAGTCTTCAATTCCGTCTTGGTCAGCAGCTGACCATGACTCCACAGCTTCAGCAAGCTGTCAGACTGCTGCAACTTTCCACCCTGGAGCTCAACACTGAAATCCAGCAGGCACTGGAAGGCAATCTCATGCTCGAGGTTGACGAACCATCCGAAAACGGCACCACTGGCGAGAGTGATCAGCCGGAGAACCCTGACAACACGACACTGATGAAGGAGACCATCCCTGAAGAGCTCCCGGTCGATGCCGAGTGGTCGTCCATCTATGAAAGCGCACCCTACCGGAACGCGGCGCCATCCGACGAAGACTACGACATGATGGCTTCGACGGCTGCAACCACAACGCTGCGCGACCACCTGCGCTGGCAGACCTGTCTCGCCTCCTTCGATAGACGGCAACAGGCTGTTGCCGAGGCCATCATCGAGGGAATCAATGACACCGGCTACTTTACGGGTGATCTCGAGGATCTCGCGGCCGGATTCGCAGATGATGCCGTCAACACGGAGCTCGCCCGGGAAGTGCTGGAGACCATCCAGACTTTCGATCCCGCAGGTGTCGGTGCGCGCGACCTGCAGGAGTGCCTGCTTGTCCAGCTACAGCAGCTGCCAGCTGCAACACCACACAGATCAGGCGCTCTGCGTATCGTTCGTGATTATTTCGAAGCCTTGAGCAAAAGAAATCTTGCACTGCTCAAACTTCGCAGCGGCCTTGACAACGACGAGCTGAAACAGGCGCTGGAACTCGTCAGACACTGCTCTCCACGCCCCGGCGAGAATTTCTCCACTGGCGATAACCACTACGTCACCCCGGATGTCGTCGTACGCAAGCATAATGGCCGCTGGCTCGTGGAGGCCAACCCGGAAACGCTGCCAAAACTGCGGATCAACAGTTACTATTCAAGCCTGATCAAGCGCGGTGACCAGAGCCACGACAACCAGATGATGCGCGATCACCTGCAGGAGGCACGCTGGCTGCTCAAGAGCCTGCACAGCCGGCAGGAAACACTGCTGCGCGTTGCGCACAGGATCATCGAACACCAGAAGGCCTTTCTCGAGCACGGGCCCGAAGCGATGAAACCGCTGGTCATGCGCGAAATTGCCGAGGAGCTCGAGCTGCACGAATCCACGATCTCGCGTGCGGCGACCAACAAGTACCTGCTGACGCCCCAGGGGGTCTTTGAGTTCAAGTACTTTTTCTCGAGCCATGTCGGTTCCGAGGATGGGGACAACCACTCGTCGACGGCCATTCGCGCACGCATCCGCAAAATGATCCAGGACGAACAGACCGGGAAACCGCTCAGTGACAACAAGATTACCGCCCTGCTGAAGAAGGAGGGTATTTCCGTTGCCCGGCGTACCGTGGCAAAGTACCGCGAGTCGATGTCCATCCCGTCATCGAGCGAGCGGAAACGTATGATCTGATTAACATCAATAAAGAGGAGCAACACATGCAAGTCAATCTCACAGCTCGTCACATGGACCTCACCGACTCGATCCGCAATTACGTCAATGAAAAATTCGGTAAACTGGAGCGACACTTCGACCACGTTACCAACGTCAACGTGATCCTCAGCATCGAAAAGACCCGCCAGATGGCGGAGGCCAATTTTCATGTCAGCGGACAGGATATCTTTGCGGATACAGAGCACGAGGACATGTATGCGGCGATTGACGGGCTGGTGGACAAGCTCGATCGTCAACTCCTGAAATACAAGGAAAAAATCCAGAGTCACCGTTAATGACTATCCCTCCCAATCTGCTGGAAGAGAGGCGCATCCTCATCGATGCGCGCCTCTCGACCAGGTCGATGGTCCTCGAGGCAATCGCCGGAATGTTTGCCGACAGCGAAATCTCCGGCGAAGCGATCGAGGAAAAGCTTCTCGAGCGTGAAGAGCTTGGCAGCACGGGGATCGGCTTCGGCGTTGCAATTCCGCATGCCCGGCTCAAGGACCTCCAATCGACACGCGCCGCATTCGTAAAGACACGGGATGCCGTCGATTTCAATGCCCCTGACGAAACATCCGTCGACCTGATCTTCGCCCTGCTGGTCCCGGAAGGATCCAACGAGGACTACCTCCGCCTGCTGGCAAACCTGGCGCGATTCTTTTCCGAGGCGGAAAACCGGGAACTTTTGCGCAATGCCGGGTCGGCTGAAGAGGTGATCAACATAATCGGCCGTTCGGAAGCCCGGCGCCAGAGCGCATGAGCAGTACGGTTGGCGGGTTTATCGCCGAGGTCAGCAAACGGCTCGACCTCACGTGGGTTGCAGGTTTCGAGGGCAGCAGCCATCACTTCACCGACAACGAGAATGAAACCAGCGGCCAGACGCTCGTCGGCCCGCTGAACCTCATCCATCCGAACCGTATCCAGATTATCGGTCACACCGAGATCGCCTACATCAACAGCCTTCTGAGGACGACGCGCAAGGATACGATTCACCAGCTTTTCAATGGCTACCCGGCAATCGTAATCTGTACCAATGATATCGAGGTGCCTGGCGACCTGATTGATGTCGCAAACGACACCTCCACCCCCCTCTTGAGAACGCAACACAGCGATCAGCGCGTGCTCAACAACCTGCAATACTATCTCTCGCAGGAGCTGGCAGAACGGGAAACCATCCATGGTGTTTTCATGGAGGTGCTCGGACTGGGCATCCTGCTCACAGGCACGGCAGCCTCGGGCAAGAGCGAACTGGCCCTCGAGCTGCTCAATCGCGGTCACCGTCTGATCGCCGACGATGCGCCTGAATTCGCCCGCATAGCCCCCGATATCGTGACAGGGAGCTGCCCGCCGCTCTTGCAGGATTTCATCGAGGTTCGCGGTCTTGGCCTGCTCAACGTTCGCCGCATGTTTGGTGATACCGCCATCAAGCGTGGAAAATATCTCCGGCTCATCGTCCACCTGGCACAGTTCGACAACAGCGAGCTCGCTGCGATGGACCGTCTCGCCGGCGTCACCACGTCGCGCACCGTGCTTGGTCTCAAGATACCCCAGGTGACGGTACCGATCGCTCCCGGGCGCAATATGGCCGTACTTGTCGAGACAGCAGTCCGCCACTACCTCTTGCGCCTCCAGGGCTATGATGCCAGCGAGGATTTCATCGAACGGCAGCGCACTGCCATCGAAAACGCCAGTCCGGTGTCACCCGGCAATGCCGGGACCTGACAGGCGCATGCACAACCCCGCCCTGTCATTCCATGCCAGACTGCTCTAAGGTGATGCCAAATTGCCATATCAGGTTTAACCCATGAGACTCATCGTGGTTACCGGACTCTCCGGTTCCGGCAAATCCGTGGCGCTGCATGCCCTCGAGGATGCCGGCTACTACTGCATCGACAACCTGCCGGTTTCCCTTCTGCCCGCGCTGACAGGGGAGCTTCTGGGCAATGACAGACTCTACAACCAGGATGTTGCCATCGGTATCGATGTCAGGACAGCAACCGCCGGCATCGATATCCTGCCGCCCGTCATCGAGGGCCTCAAGCGGGACGGGATAGACTGCACCATCCTGTTTCTCGAAGCCGAAGACCGTGTAATCCTTCAACGCTACAGTGAAACACGCAGAAAGCACCCGCTCTCGGACAGGGAACACACCCTCACCGAGGCTGTGCTCGATGAGCGCAAGCGCATGCGGCCTATTCGCCAGGCCGCAGACCTGCTGATCGATACCAGTCGCACAAGCCTGCATCAGCTGCGCCGGCAGATTCGGCGCAAGATTGCACAAATCCCCGAGGAACTGCAGATCGAGATACAGTCTTTCGGCTACAAATACGGCCTGCCCCAGGATGCCGACCTTGTTTTCGATGCGCGCCTGCTACCGAACCCCTACTGGCGCACGGAGCTGCGCCCGCTGACCGGCAGGGACGAGGAGGTAGAGGCCTTTCTCGCGGATGAGCCCGCCACCGGTACCTACCTCGGCGAGGTCGAGGAGGTGCTTCATTCATGGATCCCGGGTTACCGTAACGAGGGCCGCTCCTACCTGACCGTGGCGATCGGGTGCACTGGCGGACAGCACAGATCCGTCTATCTCGTCGAGCAGATCGCCGAGAGGCTGTCGCAAAAGGGATACAATTGCCTTATCAACCACCGGGAACTCGCCACTGCCAATGCCTGATTGCAGTCTCATTGTTGTCGCCCACGCCCCCCTCGCGGGTTCTCTCGTGTCTGTCGCGACCCGGATTCTGCACGATACCGGCCCGCTCAAGGCATTCGATATCGATCTCGACTGTGACAGTGATGACATGACCCGGAAACTGCTCGCAGAACTCGTGAACAGCGATCAGGGTAACGGTGTACTGATGTTGTGTGACCTCAAGGGTGCCACACCGGGAAATATCGCCACGCGCGCGCATCTGCAACATGCCGAGAGCAGCCTGGTATTCGGCGTCAATCTGCCCATGCTCCTGCGAGGCGTCAACTACATGCATCAACACCATGCCGGGGTGGCAAAGGCTGCAACCGAAGGCGCCTGCAACTGCATCATCATGGCTGACTGAACATGACCGGGAGAGACATCACCATCATCAACAAACTCGGTCTGCATGCGCGTGCGGCCAGCAAGTTTGTCACCGTCGCCAACGGTTACAGCGCCGAGATCCATGTCAGGAAAGACGCGCAACGCGTCAATGCAAAGAGCATCATGGGTGTCATGATGCTGGCTGCCTCGCAAGGCACCGGTATCCGGATCGAGGCCGAGGGCAAGGATGCAGAAGCGGCAATCGACGCCCTGGAGGAGCTCGTTAACAACAGGTTCGGCGAGCCGGAGTAGGAGGCAGGCCGGACCATACAAGCCGGCACTTGCCGGCAATCGGTAGACGGGCACCACTGCGCCAGCTGCATCTTCATCCTCCGGATAACGCCTGCCCGGCTCTTTTTCAGCAGCAGATTCTGTTTCTATTGCCTGCCTGTTAAACTGGCCGCAGTTTATCAACGCCCCGGAATCAATCCAGTGACCGCTCTTCCCCAGGAGAATTCGCGCTATCTGCGGGTGCAGCGCATGCTCGACAGCGGCGCCATGCATCAGGCGAGCAAGTTGCTCAATGCGCTTGCTCCTGCCGAGATTGCGCATCTCATGGAGAGTCTGCCGATCACGGAACGCGAGATCGTCTGGGGATTGATCGGGGACCAGGACGGCGAGGTGCTGGTCCTGCTCTCCGACGAGGTCAGCTCTGAACTCATCAGGAAGATGGACACGGACGAGCTGCTTGCCGCTGCCGAGAACCTCGACCTCGACGACCTCGCCGACCTGGTCCAGGAACTGCCCGAGACCATCACACAGGAGGTGATCGAGTCACTCGACCAGCAGCGGCGCGAGAGCCTCGAGGATGTTCTCTCCTACCCCGAGGATACGGCGGGCGGCCTCATGAATACCGACATGGTACTGATCCGCCCGGAGGTCACGCTTGACGCTGCATTGCGCTTCCTGCGCAGGCTCGGGGACCGCATGCCCGCAGACACGGATGCACTCATCGTCGTCAACCGCAATGCCCAGTACCTCGGCATGCTGCCGCTCTCCAGGCTGGTCACAGGCAACCTCTCGGAGATCGTTGCCGAGGTCATGAGCCTCGACGTCATGTCATTCCATACAGACAAGCCGGCCAGGGAGGTCGCCAACAGCTTCGAATTGCATGACCTGGTTTCGGCGCCGGTCGTCGATGATGCCGGCAAGGTCGTCGGCCGGATCACCATCGATGACGTCGTCGATGTCATCCGCGAGGAAGGCGAACACCAGTTCATGGGCCAGGCGGGTCTCTCGGAAGATGTGGACATGTTCGCGCCGGTCATGGTGAGTGCGAAACGGCGCGCCCTGTGGCTCGGCGTCAACCTCATCACATCCTTCCTTGCCTCCTGGGTCATTGGCCAGTTCCAGGGAACGATCGAGAAGATCGTCGCCCTTGCCGTGCTCATGCCAATCGTGGCCAACATGGGGGGAATCGCCGGCACCCAGACCATGACGCTGGCCATACGGGGCATTGCATTGCGACAGCTCTCGTCATCGAACATGCGCTCCCTGATGCTCAAGGAACTCGCTGTCGGGCTGATCAACAGCTTCATCTGGGCCATCGTCGTGGCTGTGATCGCGGGAATCTGGTTCGAGGATATCAACATCGCCTGGCTGATCGCCGCGGCGATGACGATCAACCTGATATCGGCTGCGATCAGCGGTGCACTGATCCCGATCCTGCTCGACCGTTTCGGCGTCGACCCGGCACTCGCTGGCGGCGTCTTCCTGACGACGGTGACCGATATCGTCGGTTTTCTCGCCTTCCTGGGACTCGCCACGATCTTTCTGCTGTAGTTGCGTTCCCTCTTACGGAAATACAAACGCCGGCAAGATGCCGGCG
>JARFQQ010000027.1 GCA_029287695.1 Gammaproteobacteria bacterium
TCTTCAGGGCATCCGGGCGCCAGCGGCCACTGAGTTTCCAGTCGGTATCCGGCGGGGTGATGGCAACATGCCAGTTGACTTCGGTGCCGGTCAGGGGATCCTTGCTCGTGAAGAGCGCATCGCCGACATTCGCCAGCGGCAACTCGATGTCCTTGCTGGCATCCCCGGGGTGAATCAGTGTCAGCATCAGGAAAGGGAGGGCGGCCACCGTTTCGGGGAGCTGTGCCTGTATCAGGCCGGCATGGTCGAGCGAGAGAACAGCTGAAAGCTGCATCGTGGCAGCCTTCTTCTTCAGCTGCTTGTCCTCGTTGATTGCCAGCCCTTCCTTGTAGTAATCGTCGACCACGAGGCCATCGTCTGTCTTGACGGCGATGGTGATCGTGATCATGGCGGCAACAATGGTCAGGGCCGGGATCGAGAAGATGAACCAGGGCCAGAACTGCTTGTACCAGGGAAGCGTGTCTTCGCGTTGTGTATGCATTATCTATAGTACCGGGCCGAGGAATCGGCCATTTTCTTCAACCTTAGCGTCAGGATTCTCTCGTGACTCGACATGAAATTCAATCTCGCTGCTGCGGGACTTGAGATTGACCGGGTCGGCATGCACACGAACGAGCACATCCTTGACGGCACCTGTTTCAACCCTGACAGCCTCGGTATCGCCGAGCAGTTTCATGCCCTCGATGCCGGTGACACTCACATCGAATGTCCGCGGTTCCGAGTCCATGTTGATGACCTTGAGCGTGTAGACGTTCTCGACAAGGCCTTCATTGGTGGTGTTAAAAAGGGCATTGCGGTCACGAATGATATTGACCTCGAGCGGCACCCGCGTCGCGATGCCGTAAATCAGGCCGGCGGTCAGCAGGAGCAGCAGCATCGAGTAGAAGATCACACGCGGGCGCAGCAGGCGGACATGCTTGCCGCTGAGCGCATTTTCCGTCGTGTATTTGACGAGACCCTTCTCGTACCCCATTTTGTCCATGACGTCGTCGCAAATATCGATGCAGGCTGCGCATCCGATACACTGGTACTGCAGTCCATCGCGGATGTCGATACCGGTCGGGCAGACCTGCACACAAAGACCGCAATCGATACAGTCCCCCTTTTCGGCGGGGCGTGTTCCGCGCTTGCGTGATCCGCGTGGCTCACCGCGCTTCTCGTCATAGGAGATGATCAGCGTGTTCTTGTCGAACATCGCACTCTGGAAGCGCGCATAGGGGCACATGTAAATGCAGACCTGTTCCCGCATCCAGCCGGCATTGCCGTAGGTGGCAAAGCCGTAGAACAGGATCCAGAAGGTCTCCCAGGGGCCGAGGGTGAGGGCAAGCATCGAATCCCAGAGTTCCTTGATCGGCGTGAAGTAGCCGACGAAGGTGAAGCCGGTCCAGAGCGAAAAGAGCAGCCAGACAGCATGCTTGGATGCCTTGATGCCGAACTTCCTGGCACTCATCGGCGCCTTGTCGAGCTTGATCTGCTTCTGGCGAGAGCCCTCGATCTTGCGTTCGAACCAGAGAAAAATTTCAGTCCAGACGGTCTGGGGGCAGGCGAAACCGCACCAGAGCCGCCCTGCGAGCGCCGTGAAGAAGAAGAGCGCCAGTGCCGAGATAATCAGCAGCAGCGTGAGAAAAAAGAAATCCTGCGGCCAGAAGGTCCAGCCGAATATGTAGAACTTGCGCGCGGGCAGGTCGAAGAGAACAGCCTGGTGGCCATTCCACTGGATCCAGCAGAGACCGTAGAAGAGGCCGAGCAGGGCGAGCATGGCCAGGTTGCGCAGGAGTGCGAAAACGCCGTGCACCTCGCGCGGGTAGATCTTCTGGCGCTTTTTGTAGAGTTCTTGCTCGACCGGTGCCTCGTTTGCTGAGGCTGGTTGCTTGTCAGTGCTCATCGCTGGTGTCTTCTCGCCATGAAAATTTGGACTTATGCCCGTTCAGTCGGCCTGATCCGTCCTGATACGTGGCGGGCAGGGTTTCCTGAAGTAGCAGGTGAGGGCACAACCCAGGGCGCCCATGAACCAGAAAAAGAAAAAGCCGATCGTGTAACCCCCCGTGCGGGTCACTTCGGGAAGACCGGCCAGCATGCCGAGCTCCTGGGGATCGAATACGACAAAGAAAAGCACCGTAGCCAGTGATGCAACCAGGAACGAAGGCCACAGCACAGAGATGATCCTCTGCACTACAGGAAGATTATGTTCTGTTTGTGCTTGGGTGTCATTTGACATAACGCAATGCCTCCGGGCAAAAAAAAGGGCGAACCACGCCTGTGGTTCGCCCCTCGATTGATAGCACTTATTTTGCAGAAAGGCTATAGATATAAGCCGCGATGATATGCGACTTGTCTTCGCCCAGGAACTCCTGTTGTGAGGGCATCTGGCCATTTCGGCCTTCCAGGATCGTCTGCTTGATGACCCCCGCGCTGTTGCCGTAAAGCCAGATGTCATCCGTGAGGTTGGGTGCACCGAGCATGGTGTTTCCGGTCCCGTCAACGCCGTGGCAGCCGATACAACCCAGGGCTGTGTAGTCCGCCTTGCCTGCTTCTGCGCTGGCGGTGTCGACGCTCATGCCGCTCATGCTCTGAACGTAGGCAACAAGGTTATCGAGCTTTTCGCCCTCGATGCGACCGGCATGTGGCGGCATGACAGCATTTCGACCCTGGACGATGCTCTCCTTGATCCGTGCAGGTTCGCCGCCCCAGAGCCAGTCACCATCCGTCAGGTTCGGATAGCCGACGGCGCCCGTGGCGCTCGAGCCGTGGCATTGCGAGCAGTACGACAGATACATGCGCTTGCCCATCTCGAGGGCCTCTGCATGTTCACCGCCCTTCGCCAGTTCCTCGATGTTGATGGCAGCGTACTTTTCGAAGATCGGGTCGTAGGTCTCTGCAGCGACCTGCATCTCACCTTCGTACTGTCCGCCTGACGTCCAGTTCGTGATGCCGGCAAATGTGCCGAGGCCGGGGTAAAGCGCCAGGTAGATAACGCCGAAGACGAGTGTGATGTAGAACAGCCACAGCCACCAGCGCGGCAGCGGGTTGTTGTACTCCTGCAGGTCCCCGTCCCAGGTATGCCCGGTGACGTCGCCTGACGCAGATTCGTCCTTGCGTTTTTTCATTGTCCACCAGACCAGCCAGACACATGCGAGGATGTTGCCGACGGTCAGAACGATGATCCAACCACTCCAGAATGTACTCATGACAGTTTCTCCTTCTTCATGGTTGCGTTATGCGTCTGATCATCCTCGAAGGGCAGGTGCGCTGCTTCGTCGAAAGACTTCTTGCGGCCCCTGCTGTAGGCCCAGATGATGATCCCGATGAATGCCAGGAACAGTACGACAGTGTGCCAGGCGCGAAAATCATTGATATCCATCGCGGCTTACCTCTTCAGTGCTGTACCCAGGCCCTGCAGATAGGCAATCAGCGCTTCGGCTTCTGACTTGCCTTCAACAGTTTTTTGGGCGTTGGCTAGGTCTTCATCGGAGTAGAGGTCGCATTTCGGGCAGGTTGCGCCGACGACGACGTTCATCGCCTTCATCTTTGCTGCCGTATCTGCGCCATCCAGCTTGTTATCGAACAACCAGGGGAAGGAAGGCATGTTCGACTCGGGGACCACGTCACGCGGGTTATAGAGATGCGCTTCGTGCCAGTCGTCACTGTAGCGGCCACCGACGCGTGCAAGGTCCGGCCCTGTACGCTTGGATCCCCACTGGAACGGATGGTCGTAAACGAACTCACCCGCCACGGAGTAGTGGCCGTAACGCTCTGTTTCCGCGCGGAAGGGGCGAATCATCTGCGAGTGGCAGCCGTAGCAGCCTTCGCGGACGTAGATATCGCGGCCCTCCAGACGCAGCGCGCTGTACTTCTCGACACCCTCGACAGGTTCTGTCGTCTCGGTCAGGGCAAACAGCGGGACGATTTCCACCAGGCCACCGACGCTGACGACCAGGACGATCAGCAGTGCCATAATGCCGGTATTTTTCTCGACGATTTCATGTGACATTGTTCATATCCTCCTGATCAGTGAGCCGCTTCTGGCGCCGGAACGGCATCTTCCGCGGGTTTGGCACCCGATACGGTCTTCCAGACGTTGTAAGCCATCAGGAACATGCCGAAGAGGAACATGACACCGCCCAGCAGACGGATGTTGTAGAACGGATAGGTCCGCTCGACCGACTCGATGAAGGAGTAGGTGAGGGTGCCGTCGCTGTTGACT
>JARFQQ010000140.1 GCA_029287695.1 Gammaproteobacteria bacterium
TCGAATTCTCCCCACAGGTCGACGCTTGCCGTCATCAGGGAGATGCGTCTGGTCGATGAAAGAACGCTCGATTTCCTGCTTGGCCGGGCAGATCCCTATTTTCCGTCTTACCTCTCCAGTGGCGTATTACCAGCGCATCTCATCGAGACTTTTCATGACTTCAACAGCAAGCCTGTTGGCAGCGGGCCATTCCGCCTGCTGTCCCGCGAGGCGGGCAGGGTCCTGCTGGAGCGCAAATCCGATGGGCTTCCGGTCAGCCTGCTGCTCGTCAGGGAGCCCAGTGTGCGCGTCCTGAAGCTGCTGCGCAGCGAAATTGACCTCATGCAAAATGACTTGCCCCCGTCTCTGGTCGACTATCTTGCGCGGCAGTCCGATGTGGAGGTGGAAACGGCTCCCGGCAGCAATTACACCTATCTCGGTTTCAATCTGGAAGATCCTGTCACGGGTGATCTGCGAATCCGCAGGGCTATCGCCCATGCGATCGATCGTGATGCCATCATCGAGCATGTTTTCAGGGGGCGTGCGCGCAAGGCTGCCGGTCTGTTCCCTCCGGAGCATCCGCTCGGCACGGATGTTCGACATGCTGTTGCATTCGATCCACGAAAATCGATGGTCTTGCTGCGCGAAGCGGGATATGGCCCCGGGAACCCGCTCGAACTGACCTGGAAGACATCGAGCGACCCGTTCCGGCTGCGACTGGCCACGATCATGCAGCAGCAGCTTGCCGATGTCGGTATCCGTGTGCGTATCAAGAGTTATGACTTCGGCACTTTTTTCGGAGACATCAAGGCAGGGAATTTCCAGCTCTACACTCTGACCTGGGTGGGGTTGAAAACACCTGACAGTTTTCGTTATATCTTTCACAGCGATTCGATCCCGCCGGAAGGGGCCAATCGTGGCCGCTATCGTTCGGCGAGGACAGACGCATTGATAGAATCAGCCGAATCGGAACCTGATAGCGATGGCCAGTTGCCTCTCTATCATCTGTTACAGCAGCAACTGTTGCAGGACCTTCCCTATGTGCCGCTCTGGTATGAAGACCAGTTCGCAGCTTACCGGCCCGATGCGATTGACGGCTATACTCCCGGACGTGATGGCAGCTATGACACCCTCATCGGGCTCGAACAACGCTGAAAATGAATAACGGGACGCATATCACCGTCAGGCTCGATAGCCAGGAACTCGTATTACGTGAGGCCAGTGGTCAGCAGCGGGTCTATCCTGTCTCGACAGCGCTGAATGGCCCGGGAGAGCGCCTTAACAGCGAGTGTACGCCGAGGGGGCGCCATCAGGTACGGATTGTCATCGGACGGGACTGCCCGCCGAATGCTGTATTCACGGGTCGCCGCTTTACGGGCGAGATCTACTCGCAGGAACTGGCCGACAGCGAGCCAGACCGGGACTGGATTCTCAGCAGGATCCTCTGGCTGACCGGGTGTGAACCGGGTTTCAACAGGGGAGGGGAGTGTGACAGCTTGCGGCGCTATATCTATATTCACGGTACGCCTGACCCGGAGCCTGTCGGGATTCCCCGCTCACACGGCTGCATCCGCATGCGTAATCCTGATGTGATCGATCTCGCCAACCGCGTCACTGCCGGTACGCCGGTCCTGATCGAAGCCTAGATGCTCACCCGTCTGATAACATCCCTCGTGACGCTGATCGGTGTCGTCTCGCTGGTCTTCTTTCTCATTCACCTCATTCCGGGGGACCCCGTCGAGTACATACTCGGTGATTCTGCACGTCCCGCAGACCGGGAGGCATTACGCTCCGAACTCGGGCTCGACAGGCCTTTGCCGGTTCAGTACGCAGACTATCTCTCCGGTCTGATACGTTTCGATCTCGGAAATTCACTGCACAGCAAGCAGCCCGTGACTGCGCTGCTGCTTGAAAGATTGCCGGCCACGCTGAAACTCTCGCTGGTTGCGTTTCTCCTCGCTGTTCTGATCGCCCTGCCGCTTGGAGTGCTTGCAGCAACCCGGAGTGGAACTTTCTGGGATTCCGGCGCGATGACTCTCTCGCTGCTTGGCGTCTCCATTCCAAACTTCTGGCTCGGGCCGATGCTCATCCTGCTGTTTTCACTCTGGCTGGGCCTCACCCCGGTCAGTGGCATGGAACAGCCGGGATCAGTGGTGTTGCCGGCAATCACACTCGGTGTCTCGCTGGCCGCGATTCTTGCTCGCATGGTCCGCAGCTCCCTGCTCGAGGTACTTGGCGAGGATTATATCCGGACAGCGCGGGCCAAGGGAGTGAGTGAGCAACGCATCGTCTGGCGGCATGCCCTTGGCAATGCCTTGCTGCCTGTCATTACGCTCCTGGGTCTTCAATTCGGGGCCTTGCTCGCAGGCTCAGTCATCACCGAGAAGGTCTTCTCCTGGCCGGGTATCGGGCTGTTACTCATCGATGCTATCCAGCAGCGTGACTATCCCGTGGTCCAGGGGACCGTATTGCTGATTGCTGTCAGTTATCTGATCGTAAATCGATTGACGGATCTGCTTTACAGGGTTGTCGATCCAAGGGTCAGACTGGAATGAGCCGCTGGTTTGCCATCACGATTCTTCTCGCCTGGGTTATGGCCGTGCTGATGCAGCCACTCCTGCAGACAACGCCTGACGTGATCCACCTCGATGCCATCCTGGCGCCGCCCGGCCCGGATTACTGGCTCGGTAACGATGCGCTCGGACGATCTGTCGGCGAACGTCTGCTTGCCGGTGCCGAGATCGCTCTGCTGGTGTCGGTCGCGACAGTCCTGATTTCGGCCCTGGCAGGGACGGTCATCGGTGCGCTGAGTGGTTATGCAGGCGGTATGACGGATATCGTCATTTCGAGAATCATCGACATCATGCTTGCATTTCCGGGGATCCTTCTGGCTATCGCACTCGCAGCGGTTCTTGGTCCGGGTATCGATAATCTCGTCATCGCCATCTCCGTCGTTGGCTGGGTTGGCTACGCGCGGCTTGCACGCGCCCAGGCGCTCTCTCTGAAACAGCGTGAGCACGTGACAGCAGCGATCGCTCTCGGCAGCCGTCAGGGGCGTATTCTCAGGCGTCACATTATCCCCCTGATGCTTGCACCGCTCGTCGTCGAGGCGAGCTTCGGTATCGCTGCCGTGATCGTTGCCGAGGCGGGGCTTTCATTTCTCGGGCTCGGTGTGCAGCCGCCACAGGCTTCATGGGGAAGCATGATCCGGGAGGGCGCCGATTTCCTGCTGGTTGCTCCGCACCTTGCCATCTTCCCGGGAATTGCCATCTTTCTTGTCGTGCTCGCCGCAAACCTTTTCGGCGACTGGCTGCGGAGCCGTCTGAATGTGCGAGAAAAGGTCGGCTGAGGATGACTGTGAGGTTTCTCGACCGCTTCTCACCCTACCTCCTGCTTGTCATGACAACGCTTTTCTGGGGTGGCAACTTCAACGTCGCACGTGCAGTCAGCGGCGAGGTGCCACCACTCGGCCTGTCGTTCTGGCGCTGGATGGTCGCATGGATGATCCTGTTTCCCCTCGCGTACCGCTCCATGTGGAGAGGGCGTCATCTGCTGGTCGAGCACTGGTTGATCGTTCTCGTGCTCGCGGTCAGTGGTGTGACCCTGTTCAACAGCCTGGTCTATCTCGGATTGCAGACGACGACAGCGATCAATGCCTCGCTGATGCAGTCGGTCAATCCGGTCTTTATTATCCTGCTGTCCATGCTACTGCTTGGTAATCGCCCGCGGGCCCGGCAGTGGCTGGGGATGCTGGTCTCGATGGCTGGTGCAGTTGTCATCCTGACGCGCGGGGATGTCGTTGTCCTTCGGGAGTTGAAATTCGCGTCCGGTGACTTGTTTGTGCTGCTGGCTGTCTTTCTCTGGGGGCTCTACACGGTACTGCTCAAGAAGGTTCCCGCGGACCTTCGGGGAATGCCCCTCTTGGGGTATACGGTGACTTTGGGAACGATCCTGATCTTGCCGTTCTACCTGCACGAAACCCTGAGTGGCCGACCCCTGGTCATAACGCCAGCGAGCGTGGCGAGCATTCTCTATGTCGCGATTTTTCCGTCGGTGCTCGCCTATTTTTTCTGGAATCATGCCACGGAACGGATCGGGCCTGAGAGGACAGGGCAGTTCAGTCATCTCATTCCTGTTTTCGGTATCCTCATTGCAACGCTTGTTCTGGGCGAATCGCTGCAAGCCTATCACCTTGCTGGCATCCTGCTCGTGAGTGCGGGACTCTTGCTGGCCAATTTTCGCGCCCCTGACAATTGAGTCTCCGTCAGAGCGAAGCAGGTGAATTGAATTTCTGAATACGCATTATTAATGACAACATGAGCACGGCCTGTTCCCTGTTTTTTCGCTCTGAAGCTAAATGACTGAAATTTCTGGAAATGCTGATATGGGACGATTTCAGCGGGATTGTAAGAGACAGCTGGCAATTTGAAAAACGTTGAAAAAAGTGGCATTTATTAGAGAAACAGAGTATTCTAATCGGATCATTGCGGGGCAGTTTGCCCTGCAGTCCACTTTCAGGTTCACGGTCATGCATTGCATGGCCTTAATTTATGTGGTGAATTAACTCGGAGACCGGATTATGAACCAGACGTATTACGACGCTGTTACCAAGATGGAAGAGATGGGTGTAAACGAAGAGTACATCCAGGGCTGGCAGGCAGGATTCCTTCAGAACCCCAAGCGTGAAGAGCAGCGTGTAACTGAAGCTTATGAAGCTGGTTATGGAGATGGAGAAGAAAAGACCACTGACAACTTCTCTAACTGGGTCAGCTGATCGCTGAATTCCGAATCCACGTGTTTCAACAAGCCTCGGTCTATCCGGGGCTTTGTTTTTACGGAGAATCGACATGGCAGTAATCGAACTGACCAAAGAGAACTTTGAACAGACAATCAACGGCAATGATTTCGTGATTGTCGATTTCTGGGCGCCCTGGTGTGGCCCATGCAAATCTTTCGCACCGACCTACGAAAAGGTCTCGGAGCAATTTCCCGATATCATCTTCGCGAAGGTCAACACAGAGGATGAGCAGGAGATCGCCGCACATTTCCAGATCCGCTCCATCCCCACTTTGATGATGTTCCGTGAACAAATCATCATTTTCAGCCAGCCGGGTGCGCTTCCCGAGTCCGCCTTTACCGATGTGGTACAGCGCGCATCTGAACTGAACATGGCGGATATCCGCAAGCAGATCGACGAAGAGCAGAAGAACGCCTGACCTCTCAACTGCTGCCGGGGCAACGCAGCCCCGTCAATTGGCAGCTGCGATCCTGGCCTGCCAGTAACCAGCCTGATGCCTTACGGCGGCGATATCGAGACTGGTATGGCTGCCTTCCCTGAGTAGTTGCCTGCCATTGACCCAGACGTCTGTCACCTGGTCCCGTCCGGCTGAGTAGACGAGTTGGGAAACGGGGTCGTAGACGGGAGTCGTTGCCATGTGGTCCAGATCGACTGCAACCAGGTCAGCTGCCTTGCCTCTCTCTATCGAGCCTGTCTTCCTGTCGATGCCGAGCGCGCGCGCACCGTTGAGTGTTGCAGCCCTGAGTGTCTCCAGCGCCGGCAGCGCCTGCGCACTGCCTCCGATGGCCTTGGCAATCAATGATGCCGTGCGCATCTCTCCGAACATGTCGAGATCATTGTTGCTTGCCGCACCATCGGTGCCGAGCGCAATGTTTATCCCGGCCTCACGCAGCTTTTCGACAGGCGTGAAGCCGCTTGCAAGTTTCAAATTCGATTCCGCGCAATGAATGACATGCACACCGGATTCCGCGCAGAGCTGAATCTCCTCGTCGGTCAGCTGCGTCATATGCACTGCCATGAGCTGCGGGCCTGCCATGCCGAGCCTGTTGAGGCGTTCGAGCGGGCGGACGTCATACTGTTCGAGGCTGCCGACGATTTCATCACGGGACTCGTGTACATGCATGTGAATCTGGATGTCGAGTTCATTGGCGAGTGTGCGGACTCGCTCGAGCGCTGCATCTGAAGTCGTGTAGGGAGCATGCGGTGCAAAGGCGGTGCTGATGAGTTCATCGTTTCGATACTTGTCGTGCAGCGCGAGCCCCTTGTTGATGTAATCATCCGGACCGTCACCCCAGGCCGACGGAAAATCGAAGACGATGATCCCGATCGTCGCGCGAATGCCTTCCTGTCTCGCTACATCTGCAGCAATGTTCGGAAAAAAGTACATGTCGTTGAAACAGGTGGTGCCTCCCCGGATCATCTCTGCGATGGCGAGTCGTGTGCCATCAGTGATGAACTGCTCGCCGACCCAGTGTTGCTCGGCAGGCCAGATATGCTCATTGAGCCAGGACATGAGGGGTAAATCATCAGCCAGTCCGCGGAACAGTGACATGGCTGCATGGGTGTGCGTATTGATCAGCCCCGGAATGAGCGCATGGTTGTCGAGCGAGGCATGCTTTTCTGCCTCATAGCGTTCCCGTGCCTGGTCTGTCGGCAGGATGTCGATGATGTTTCCACCCTTGACAGCGACGCTGTGATGATCGAGGTAGCGCTCGTTGCCACTCACCGGGATGACCCAGCGGGCGTGAATGAGTGAATCGGCTGATCTTTTTTCCATTGGCTCCAGCATATTTGGCAGAATACGCGCAAACTGCAACAGGATATCAAAGATGCGTACTCTGATGCTCGACGAGGCTGCCGACCCGGATCGTGCGATCGTCTGGAACGATACCCGGCTACTCTTGCTCGATCAGCGCGTCCTGCCGGGCGAAGAGCGGTTCGTCGAAACGCACGACGCCCGTGAAACAGCCGAGGCGATCCGGGCAATGGTTGTACGCGGCGCACCTGCGATTGGCATCACAGCGGCATATGGTCTCGTGCTTTCCGCCATGCAGCATGGCGCGAACTGGAAGCAGGGGCTGGCGGCGGATGTCGAGATACTCGCTGCATCCCGCCCGACAGCAGTTAACCTGTTCTGGGCATTGCGCCGCATGCAGGCAGTCGCTGACGGCATCGATGGGGAAGACCCGGTCCAGAGACTGCTCGTCGAGGCTCGTGCCATCCATACCGAGGACCTGCTCGCGAACCGCATGATGGGTGATCTCGGTGCACAGCTGATCGAGAAACCGACTTCCGTGATCACCCATTGCAATGCGGGAGCACTCGCGACCGGTGGATACGGAACGGCACTCGGTGTTATTCGCTCGGCGCATATGCAGGGCAGGATCACGCATGTCTATGCCGACGAGACCCGTCCCTGGTTGCAGGGCACCCGCCTGACGGCCTGGGAATTGCACAAGGATGGCATACCTGTCTCTGTTATCGCAGATGCCGCCGCGGCGGCACGCATGGCAGCCGGCGGGATCGACTGGGTCATCGTGGGTTCCGACAGGATTGCTGCGAATGGTGATGTCGCCAACAAGATCGGCACCCTGCAGCTCGCGATCGCCGCCAGACACCTGGGTGTGAAGGTCATGGTTGCTGCGCCGACGTCGACAATCGATTTTGATGTGCCCACGGGCGAGGCTATTCCTCTCGAACAGCGCGCTCCGGAAGAGGTCATGCATTGCGGCGGGCAGCGAGTCGGAGCACCGGGCGTGAGCGCCTGGAACCCGGTCTTTGATATCACTCCGGCA
>JARFQQ010000159.1 GCA_029287695.1 Gammaproteobacteria bacterium
CGCTCGATCCGCTCGAATTCGTTCGTACGATCGCCGTTGCACGCATCATCATGCCCGGGTCCCGGGTGCGTCTCTCGGCTGGCCGCACAGAGATGAGCGATGAACTGCAGTCGCTCTGTTTCCTCGCCGGCGCCAACTCCATGTTCTACGGTGAGCGTTTGCTGACCACAGACAACCCGGAAACAGACAGGGACCGGGAGCTGTTTTCGCGCCTGGGTATCGAGATGGAAAAAGTCGACGATGAGGAGGAGGCCGCGCGCGTCTGTTGCAACGCCTGATGGAACAGCGCTGGTCCGCCCGCCTCGCGGAACGCAAGGCACAGCATCTCTATCGCCGATGTCGGGTCGCTGATTCGCCCCAGGGCCCGCGGATGCTCATCGATGGCAAACCGTTACTCGCATTCTGCTCCAATGACTATCTCGGGCTTGCCGGTGATGAACGCATCGCGAAGGCCCTGAAGCAGGGTGTCGACCGCTGGGGTAGCGGGAGTGGCGCTGCGCATCTTGTCAATGGACACAGCCTTGCGCACCAGGCACTCGAGGATGAGCTGGCCGACTGGCTCGGACGTGAGCGCGTACTGCTCTTCTCGACCGGTTACATGGCTAACCTCGGCATCATCACCGGCTTGCTCGAGCGGGGCGACCAGCTGTTCGAGGACAGGCTCAACCACGCGTCGCTGATCGATGCCGGCCTGCTTGGCAATGCTAGACTGCATCGCTATCGCCATTCTGATATGCAGTCACTGCGTCGACAACTTGCCGCCTTTCCGGAGGGCATGCGCATGGTCGCCTCCGACGGCGTCTTCAGCATGGACGGAGACATCGCACTGCTTGGCGAGATGGCGTCGATTTGCAGTAGCGAACAGGTGCTGCTCATGGTCGATGACGCCCACGGGCTCGGCGTGCTCGGCCGCGATGGACGCGGTTGTGTCGATGAGGCCGGGCTGACGCAGTCCGACGTGCCTGTTCTCATGGGAACGCTTGGCAAGGCATTCGGTGTTGCCGGCGCTTTCGTGGCCGGTTCGGAACTCCTGATCGAAACCCTGATCCAGCAGGCGCGCAGCTATATCTACACGACCGCGATGCCTGCCGCGCTCGCCGAGGCGGCACGTGCCTCCCTGCGGATCGTCCGGGAGGAGAGATGGCGGCGCGACAAGCTGGAAGCCCTCATGTGGCGTTTTCGCGAAGGCGCTGAAACGATCGGTCTGAGTCTCATGCCAAGCAGGACCCCGATACAGCCAATCCTGCTCGGCGAACCGGAGAAGGCAGTCACCTGGAGCAGGCGTCTCGAAGAGCTCGGTTTTCTTGTCACCGCCATCAGGCCGCCGACTGTCCCGACTGGTCAGGCGCGTCTCCGCGTCACGCTCTCCGCGGCACACGAAGAATCGCAGGTCGATAGCCTGCTGCAGGCACTCTCGGCAATTCAGGAGGAGCAGGCTGCATGAGCCTGGCAAGCCTTACGCATGGCGAGGGAAAGCCGCTGGTGCTCGTGCACGGCTGGGGGATGCATGCGGGTGTCTGGATGCCGCTGCTGCCGCGCCTTGAAAAGCGCTGGCGCGTCACCATGATCGAGTTGCCGGGACATGGTGAAAGTGATTTTCTTCAAGGTGATGTGCATGACTGGGGTCGCGCCCTGCTCGAGTCGGCGCCTGAAAGCGCAACCTGGCTTGGCTGGTCTCTCGGCGCCATGGTTTCGCTTGCCGCGGCGGCCACCGCGCCTGAGAGGTTCGAGGCACTCGTGCTTGCCGGCGGCACACCGCGTTTCGTGCGCGAGCCCGGCTGGGAATGCGGCATGCAGAAGGCGTTGCTCGACAGTTTTGCCAATGAACTCTTCAGCTCGCCGGAACGCACCATGCTGCGTTTCCTCGGCCTGCAGGTGCGCGGTGCGGAGAATGAACGCGAGACGCTGAAACAGTTGAGGTCTGGCGTCAGGCAACGACCGCAAGCGGGTAGAGAGGCGCTGCGATGCGGGCTCGATCTCCTGCTTCAGACAGAACTGCGTCCGCATTTATCCGGCTTGCGCGTCCCCTCACTGTGGCTTTTCGGCGAGAAGGACACGCTGGTTTCCGCAAAGACTGCCGATCATGTCAGGCGATTGCAGCCACTCGCCCGAACCCATGTCATCAGGAGTGCGGGGCATGCGCCTTTCCTGTCGCATCCCGAAGCGTGCCTCAAGGCACTGGAGGAGGCAGCATGATCAACAAGCAGGCAGCACGCCACGCTTTTTCAAGAGCAGCCTCGACCTATGACGAATCCGCCGTGCTGCAACGCGAAATTGGCAATCGCATGATTGAACGGCTTGACTATATCAAGCTGCAGCCTCGCACGATCCTCGATGCCGGCGCCGGCACGGGCGAGGCGACGGCCGCACTCATGAAACGTTACCCGAAGGCGAAGGTGATCGCCCTAGACTTCGCGCTTCCGATGTTGCGCAAGGCGCGCAAACGAGGATCGCTGATGCGCCGGCCCGCCACGCTCTGTGCAGATATCGAGCAACTGCCGCTCGCGACCGGCTCGGTCGACATGGTTTATTCCAACGCGGCATTGCAGTGGTGCACGGATCTCGAGGGAACCTTTCGTGATTTGCGGCGCATCCTGAGGCCGGGAGGCTTGCTGATGTTCTCGACGTTCGGCCCGGACACGCTCAAGGAGCTCCGCCAGGCCTGGTCGGAAGTCGATCGGAAGCCCCATGTCTCTCCCTTTACCGATATGCATGATATCGGTGACATGCTGATGAAGAGTCGTTTCGCCGAACCCGTGATGGATGCGGAATTCATCAACATGACCTATGGCGATGTGCATCAGCTGATGCGCGACATCAAGGGAATCGGTGCGCATAACGCCACGGAAGGCCGTCATCGCGGCTTGACCGGCAAGCAGCGCATGCTGCGTTTTACGCAGGCCTATGAGCAGTCCCGTATCGAGGGAGTGCTGCCGTCTACCTGGGAAGTGGTGTACGGCCATGCATGGGCGCCGATCCAGGTACAGGACGAGGGGGGTGTGACGCGTATCGCCATCGATGGCATCTCGCGCGGTGGCAGGAGCTGACGCTATTTCCGGGGCATGCCCCTGTTCCCGTCACTCGCTCATGCTTGTGTAGATCCACCACTGGTTTGCGAGGTTGTTGAATTCGTTTGCGAGCATGACGAGATGGTTTTCAGCGCTGGTTCGGTTCGCGGGTCCCTGGCCTGGCATGATCCGCAGCAGCATGCCGCGCGCAGCGTTGCATTCCCGGTAGAGCCGGTCAATCCTTTCATCGGTACCGGGGCTGTCGAAGTCGATTTCCATAAGCATCCCGACCCAGCGTTGTCGCAACCAGGGCGGGAGCACCTTCTCCATGAGGTCGACGAGCAAGGCGCTCTTTATTTCCCTGAGCTTGTCGAGCGCCTCGCGTTTCTTCAACCGGGACTCCAGTTCCCTGCGGCGCAGGATCCTGTCGAGCTCCTCCGCTGTTGCAGTGTCAGCTTCTCTCCGGCGGGTATCGATAGCGACTCCTGCCCTCTTGTTTTTCTGGCTGCCAGTTCCGTCCGGTGTATGAATCCCCGGAGCCGGATAATCGGGGTTCTTCATTTCATTTCACTTTCAGTGGCCTGGATAAGTTCTGCCTCAAAGCATATTCCTGCCCGTCCCGATTACATATAGGAATTCGTCGCGTCTGCATGTCGGAAAAATGGCAACTTTCATTGCGCACGCGAAGTCCATCCGGATCCGTTGCTGTGACAGGGATGTGCGATCCGGCATGCTGCTACAATACCGGCTTTTGCCGGCATCCGGATGGCGAAAAAGACATTCATTCCTGATAAAGACTGCAGGCTCGAACTCGCTCAAGGTATGTTGGAAACCCGTCAGCAGCTCACCATTGCTTATCAAAGGGCCCTGGCCACGAGGCCCGGGCTATGAAAGGCTGGTTCATCACGGGCACGGATACCGGGGTCGGGAAGACGTTCGTCACGGTTGGTCTGCTTCGCTATCTCAATGCACGCGGCGTCATGGCCGCCGGCATGAAGCCACTGGCATCCGGTTGCGAGCGCACTCCGGATGGCCGCCTGCGCAACGAGGATGCCTTGCTGATTCGTGATGCATCTGCTCTCGAGCTTCCCTATGAGCTCGTCAATCCTTTCCCTTTCGAACCGCCGGTCGCGCCACATATTGCAGCCGCCAGGGCAGGTGTCGTCATCGACATGGAAACTATCCTGGAGCGTTTCAACATGATTGCCGGCCAGGCCGATTGCGTCATTGTCGAAGGCGTCGGCGGATGGGAGGTGCCGGTCGGTGAAGATGCAGGCATGCCCGATCTGGCGGCGGCACTGGGACTACCGGTCATTCTCGTTGTGGGGCTTCGCCTCGGATGCATCAATCATGCACTGCTGACTGCACAGGCAACAAGGGCGCGCGGTCTACAGCTCGCTGGCTGGGTTGCCAACCGGGTCGAAACCTCTGTCGACGAGGAGCAGGCCGTCATCGAGGCGATCGCGAACCGCATCGGGGCCCCCATGCTGGGTAACATCCATCATAACCAGCAGGAATTCAGCAGGGCATTTACGCTTCAGCTTTGAATGCCACTGCTTGCCTGAATGCTTTCGGGACTGAAACGTTCGTATTCCGCGATCACCTGGGCGCCAAAAAGCAGGATCAGACCGGCTATCTCCAGGCTCAGCAGGAAGACGATAGCAGTCGCCAGCGAGCCGTAGACGAGGCTGACGACCGAGAGGGTCGAGAAGTACCAGACCAGCACATGCCTTACCACTTCCCAGAGTAGACCTGCCGTGACGCCGCCTATGAGCGCATGGCGGAAGGAGAGTTTGCCGAGCGGCATGACAAGGTAGAAAGAGGTCAGGATCAGGATCTGGCCAATGAGTCCGATGATGTAGAGGGTGATTTTCGAAACGCCCGCAAGCGTAAACTCAATACCAAACAGATTGATCTGCGTGCCTTCGATCGCATAGAGCGCGCCGGCAATCATGGACATCAGCAGGAAGCCGAACCCAAGCACGAGGATATAGGCATACGGCAGGATTGCCGAGATCAGGAAGTGGCGCCGGTGGATGTCGACACGGTGGAAAAAGATGAAGCTCATGGCATTCTCGACGACTGTGAAGGCCATCGAACTGAAGAACAGCAGCACCAACACCATGAGCCCGCTGATGACACCGCGATTCTCCAGCAACAGGGCCATCTGGCTGGTGATCACCTCTGCATGGGTCGGCAGCACGACAGCGATGTTCTGCTGCAGGGTATCGAGCAGCTGCTGGTGATCGATGAACTGCGAGAGCATCAGCAGGATCAGCGTGATGAGCGGAATGATTGACAGGAGTGCGTAGTAGGCGACTGCTCCCGCGAGCAGCAGCCCCTGGCTTGCGCGAAATCCCCTGAAGACCTGGAGAATGAATCGCCAGGGATGCTGCAGGACGAGCTGGTACTGATGCTGCATCTTGTTCTTTTGCTGCTTGCGGGTTATTCATGCTACCCCTTGCTGCGGAGCTTGTCACCGCACTGCTTTCGGCTGATGCTATGCTGGTTTCTATCCGATGAGCGAGGAGAAAAACCCATGCCACGATATGAGGGGCAATGTCACTGTGGTTCGGTGAAGTTTGCATTCGACAGCGAGCCGATGGTATCGGGATTGCGCTGCAACTGTTCCATCTGCGTGCGCAAGGGGGCGGTGATGTCACCTGACGTCATTGACCAGGAGGCGCTGGACATCGAGGTCCGTGATGATGTGCTGGCCATCTACCAGTTCGGCGATAAAACCGCGAAGCACTATTTCTGCAAGCGATGCGGCATCTATCCGTTTCACGAAACTGCGCGTTTTCCGGGCAAGTTACGCGTAAACCTGGGATGTATCGATGCACTCGATCCACTCGGGATGGAGGTCTCTCTCTTCGACGGGAAACACCTCCTCTAGCAAACTCTTTTCAGCAGGGGCAAACAAAAACCCCGGCATGATGCCGGGGTTTTTGACTGATAGTCCGGCCAGCGGCCGGGCGTGTAATCAGCGCTTGGAGAACTGCGGACGCTTGCGAGCCTTGTGCAGACCGACCTTCTTCCGTTCCACCATACGGGCGTCACGGGTGAGAAAGCCGCCCTTTCGCAGCGGTGAGCGCAGCTCTTCGTTGTAGTCGAGCAGTGCGCGCGCGATACCGTGGCGAATCGCACCGGCCTGGCCGCTGGGGCCGCCACCCTGAACAGTCACGGTGACGTCGATTTTGTCACTCATCTCGGTCTTCTCGAGCGGCTGGCGCACGATCATGCGCGAGGTTTCGCGACCGAAGAAGTTGTCGATGCTGCGGCCGTTGATGGTGATTTCTCCATTGCCGGGCTTGAGGAAAACGCGTGCCGTGGAAGTTTTGCGGCGGCCGGTTCCGTAATTCTGTGCTTGTGCCATGAGTTCTGTCCTGATCAGATGTCGAGCGCGATCGGCTGCTGGGCAGTGTGCTGATGCTCGCTACCAGCGTAAACACGCAGTTTTTTGAACATTGCACGGCCGAGCTTGTTTTTCGGCATCATGCCGCGTACTGCGGTCTCGATGACGCGCTCCGGTGCCTTCTGGAGCTGCTTTTCCAGCGTAATGGACTTGAGATTGCCGATGTAACCCGTGTGGTGATGGTACATCTTCTGCTGCAGTTTGTTGCCCGTGACGCGGATTTTTTCCGCGTTGATGACAACAATGTAGTCTCCCGTGTCGACGTGAGGCGTGTATTCCGGCTTGTGTTTGCCGCGCAGACGACGGGCAATCTCGGTCGCGAGGCGGCCAAGTGTTTTGCCATCTGCATCAACAACATACCAGTCGCGACGCACGTCTGCAGGTTTTGTGCTTACGGTTGTCATCCGTCCAGACCCTGAAAAGTGTTTAAGTTAAAGTTGAATTAACCAGTTTTTCGCAAACAGCGAGAAAGGGCGCGAATATTAACGGATCGACGGGCCCATGGCAAGTGGCAATGCGGCGATTTTCCTATCGGGTGCCAACGGGATAGATATCCGCAGCGGCATCGCCCACACCCTCCTTGCCGTCCGGGGCGCAAGCGAGTTCCGGGGGCGGGTACGGTTTCTAAGCGGAAGCTGTTGTGCGACAATTGCCTCCCAGTTATCTATTAAAGTCAAGATTGCCGCCAGCGTGCGGCGCGACTCCTGCTAATAATGCTACTTTTCCGGGTACTCAACTACATGACGGCCTTGCTGCTCACGGCCTTGCTGCTCGCGGGAGTGACTGTCGTCGTTGCCTGGACTTACCTGGAGTCCGACCTGCCGGAAACCGACGTGCTGATGGATATTCGTCTGCAGGTCCCGCTTCGCATCTACAGCAGCGAAGGAGACCTGATTGCCGAATACGGCACCAAGCGGCGTGAACCTGTCGCGTACGAGGAGGTGCCGAAGCGTTTTGAACAGGCTGTCCTTGCAGCCGAGGATGCCAATTTTTTCAAGCATCCCGGCGTTGATTACCGGGCGCTCGTGCGGGCTGCTGTGAGCCTCGTCAAAACGGGACAGCGCAAGCAGGGCGGCAGCACGATCACCATGCAGCTGGCGCGTAACTTCTTTCTCTCGCCCGAAAAAACCTACATCCGCAAGGTGCGCGAGATCATGCTGGCAATGCGCATGGAGCAGCAGTTCTCGAAAAAAGAGATCCTGACGCTCTATCTCAACCAGATCTACCTCGGAAGCCGTGCCTACGGCATCAAGGCGGCTGCTCACACCTATTATGACAAGGAGCTCACAGCGCTGACCCTGGCAGAGACCGCGATGATCGCTGGACTGCCCAAAGCGCCGTCGGCCTACAACCCGCTGGTGAACCCTCAACGCGCTGTCGAGCGACGCAACTACGTGCTGAACCGAATGGCGATCAATAATTTTATTTCCGAAGAGGAGAAGCTGGCCGCGCAGTCGGAACCGGTCACGGCCCGCTATGTGCGCCCGGAGATCGGGCTCGAGGCCGCCTATGTCGGCGAGATGGTGCGTGCCGAAATGGTCAGTCGCTATGGGAAAGAGGCCTACACCGGGGGCTATCATGTCACCACTACCATCATCCCGCGCCTCCAGCGGGCGGCAAACACGGCGCTGCGCGAGGTCCTGGATGGATACGACAAGCGCCATGGTTACCGCGGCCCGGAAAAGCAGCTCGAGGCTTCGTTATGGCAGGACGCGGCAAGGCGCTCGGAATTCCTGGTTAAACTGGGCGTTATCGGTGAGCTTCGTCCCGCGATTGTTACGGGTTTTCCGGACCAGAAGACCGTCGAAATCGCCCTCGCGGACAACAGTCGCGCCATCATCGGCTGGGAGGGCCTCAGCTGGGCGAGCCGTTACCGCAGTGCAAACCGGAAGGGGCAGCGCCCGCGCAAGGCGAGCGACGTCCTCAACCATGGTGACCTGATTCGTGTCCTTGTCGAGACGTCGGAGAGTGGTGAGTATCTGCGTCTCGCCCAGGTACCCAGGGCCCAGGGTGCGCTGGTCTCCGTCAAGCCCGGGACGGGGGAGGTGGTTGCCCTGACGGGCGGCTATGACTACTACCACAGCAAGTTCAACCGCGCGACCCAGGCATACAGGCAGCCCGGGTCCGGTTTCAAGCCTTTTATCTACTCGGCCGCACTGGCTGCTGGCTATCAGCCCTCGGACGTCATCAATGATGCCCCGGTCGTCATCAGGGACGATGCAGTCCCCGGCGGCTACTGGCGTCCGGCAAACTACAACCACAAGTTTTCCGGCCCCACACCCCTGCGGCGCGGGATGGCCCTGTCGAAAAACCTTGTCTCGATTCGCCTGCTGCGCAGCATCGGTGTCGATTTCGCACTGCAACACCTCGGCGGTTTCGGTTTCGATATGAGTCGCTTCCCGAGAGGGCTGGCGTTTGCCCTCGGCACGGTGGAAGTGACGCCGTTGCAGATGGCCGAGGCCTATACGGCTTTTGCCAACAACGGGAAGAGAGTCAGGCCCTACTTCATCGACCGTATCGAACAGGAAGGCGTCGGGCTGGTCTATACGGCAACCCCCGATGTGACTCTCGCGATCACGCCGGAAAACCGTTTTCTCATGTACTCGATGATGAAGGACGTCATCGACTACGGTACCGGCAGGCGCGCACGTGTCCTCGAGCGCAGCGACCTGGCCGGCAAGACAGGGACGACCAACGACTACAAGGATGCCTGGTTCAACGGATTCAATGAATCCGTCGTCGCGATTGTCTATGTCGGCATGGACGATTCAACGACCCTGGGAAAACGCGAAGAGGGGTCAAGAGCTGCCTTGCCGGCGTGGATCAGCTACATGAAGGAGGCAATGAAGGGACTTCCGGAAACCGAGCCTTATATGCCTCCGGGTATCGAACGAACAGAGGTCTATGCCGGGGGCAGCAGTTTCGAGGAATTCATCGATACCACCACCGAGCCTAATTATGTGCCGGAGGCCACCTCCGCGATCAGCAGTATCAACGAGGAACCGTCGGCAGTGGATGACCTCTTCTGAAGGGCACCCGCATGGCAAGCAACAACCATCATTCACAACTGATCGTGGCAGAGGCTACGCGCCTGCTGGCCGAGCACCAGACGCTTGATTACAGCTGGGCGCGGCGCAAGGCAGCAGAAAATCTCGGTATCAAGGCAAATGAGAAGCAGCTTCCGGGCCTTGCCGAGATCGAGGCTGCTGTTGTCGAACACCAGCAGATATTCAGCCAGCAGGCCCCGCTGGTTGCCGAGCGTCTGCAGGCGGCTTCCGAGCTCCTGCAGCAATTCGGGAAGTTTTCCCCGCGTCTCGTCGGTCCGCTGGCACGCGGCGTCACGGCCGGTAACGCGGTGATGACAATTCACTGTTTTGCCGAAGCTGCCAAGATCGTGCTCTTCGATATCATGGATGCCGGCATCCGGGCGGAAAGCGGTGATGTCACAGTAACTACCAGCCGCAGGAAGCGCGAAGAGCGACCCGCTTTCAGCTTTTTCTACCGCGAACACGAGGTGCTGGTCATCGTTCTGGGGCTCGATGAATACCGCCATCCACCACTGGACCCGGTCTCGGAAAAGCCTGCATACGGCCTCGATGCCGATGCGCTCGCAAAGCGGGTGGCCTGAGAGCAGTCAGTTTGAAGCTGGTGCTATACGGCAAGACGACCGCCGTTCGCAGCCCTCAGTCGCGTTCCATGATGGGGGTGAGATCGCGCTTGTCAGCCCCGGTATAGAGCTGGCGCGGACGTCCGATACGGCGTTCGGGATCCTCCATCATCTCCATCCAGTGCGCAACCCAGCCGACGGTGCGCGCAATTGCGAACATGGCCGTGAACATGTTGCGTGGAATGCCGAGCGCACGGTAGATGATGCCGGAGTAGAAATCGACATTCGGGTAGAGCTTCCGCTCGACGAAGTAGTCGTCCTCGAGC
>JARFQQ010000189.1 GCA_029287695.1 Gammaproteobacteria bacterium
ACGATTTCACGCAGCGAGGCAATGAGTTCATCGGGCTCCATGTCCTTGAGCAGGTAGCCATTGGCACCGAACTGGAGGGAATCGATAACATCCTGTTCGTCCTGGCTGGTTGTGAGCATCGCGATGGGCATCTCCGCATGCTCGCTTCGCAGCTTTTTCAACACGCTGATTCCACTCATCTGCGGCATACGCATGTCGAGCAACACAACGTCCGGCTGCAGCTCCCTGGCTTTTCGCATGCCCTCTTCACAGTCGCCGACCGCATCGATGACATCAATGTCGCGCCGCTCGAGAAGCTCACGCAGTCCGATCCTGAACAGCGCATGATCGTCAATAAGCAGTACGCGCATCTCTGTGCCCCTCGTGTCTTGATCTTGGAGAATATACCATCTCGACACGCGTCCCCTCCCCCGGTTCGCTCTCGATACGCAGTTCGCCTCCCATGCGCAGTGCTCTCTCCTGCATGATCGAGAGACCGATATGCTCGCCCGGTTTTCCTGAAGGTGCCTGCTCGAAACCGACACCATCGTCCTCGACAAGCAACGTCAGCTCCTCGCCATCAAAGTTGACCATGATACGTACCGCATGTGCGTCTGCATGCTTGCGCGCATTGGCCAGGGCTTCCTGGACAATCCGCAACAGCTGCAGCTCCTCGCTGGCATGCAGTCTGAGATCACGAACATGCAGCTGAAGGAATGGCCTGATGCCCGTCTCTTCATGGAAACGCTCGATGATTCTTTCAAGCGCCGGGCGCAGGCCGCGCTCCTCGATCGGAGCACGAAAGTTGCCAATCAGGGCGCGCAGTTCGGTATGCGCCTCGTCCAGACCATTGCGAATCCGGTCAAGGTCGCTGAAGGCTGCTTCAGCATCGAGGGAATCCTTGTGCAGCGTATCGGAGAGCATGCGGACCTGGAAACGCAGGCTTGCGAGTGTCTGGGCGAGTGAGTCATGCAGTTCATGCGCCAGCGAGGTGCGTTCCTCGATGATAGAGAGCCGGTATGCCTCCTCGTCTGAACGCTGTTTGGCGATTGTCATGCCGAGATGGCTGCCGATGGTCTGCAGTAGCTCCATGATGTCCTCGCGTCCGGCGACACCGGGTTTTTCGACATAAACGCTGTATTCCCCGAGGAGATCCCCCTGGTACTTCAGGGGCACAGTGACAACATCGATCTCGTCCCGTCCGAACATATGACGGCCGTTGAGACGACTGCATTGTTCAGCATTGTTCTCACAGAGGATCTCGCCCGGCGAGAGTGCATTGCCGCAGACACAGAGCTGTACCGGGTAGAGATCGTGACCCTTGCGCAGGACATTATCCAGCCCGATGCTGCCGACGAGTTTCATGCTGCCTGCCGGCATCCTGAGGCGAATTGTTGCTGCCTTGCCATTGACCATCTCCTTGAGAACACGCAGAAATCGCATCAACAGCTCATCAAGCGACTCTGTCTGGTTGATAGTCGCAGCAACATCGTAAAGTATTTTCAGTGAAGCTGTTTTCTGGGCGAGCCTCCTCGTCTGGCGCTCGACCCGGCTGTCCATGTCCTCATAGAGATCGAACAGTTCCTCGTTGATGCTGCCAATGTCCTGTACCAGCAGATCGAGGGCGCCCTTCTCCTCGATTGATACCATGGCTCCCGGGGTTCCCTGCGAAACGCGCGCCACGGAGTTTTGCAGCATCACGAGGGGCTTGAGTAACTTGCTGCGTAACAGCCATGCACTGACTCCGAGTCCGGCGAGGGCCAGGGGAATCGATAACAGCATCAAGGTACCCCAGAGACGCTCCTGATCAAGGAAGAGCAGCCCCATGGACGAGATGATCAGTGTCGTGATGCCGATCAGCAGGAGTGCGATGGGCACCATGAGGCGAGCAGCCCGAAGTGTCTCGCGGATCTGGCGGCTCACGGCCTGACCGCTCATACGCGTATCTCCCGCAGCGCCTGCTTGACTGCATTAACGCGGCGCCTGTGCATCTCCTCTCCAATCGCCTTGCCCTCGAAACCCGCATCACGGATGTGTTGTACCGAAATGGCACTGGCAGCATCGCGCAGGCGTCGAAAGTGGTCCGCCTGTGGTACAGGATCCTTCTCCTTGCCGGCACGCCCGCGCATATCTGCCTCGCAGGCGAGCAGATACTGCTCGAATCGTTCGGGCCGGCGAAAAGCATCGAGCGCCTCGAGTGTACTGACGATGGTCGAAGCAGTGAGCTCGCTGCTGACACGTCGAAAATGGCCGTGATAGCGGGCCACCTGTATGGCAAGATCGCGATAGGCATTCGGCACCTTCAGGCGCTTGCAGAGCTGCACGACGAGCTCGACCCCGAGCGCCTCATGGCCATGATGTCGCGGCCACATCTCGTGCGGTGTTTGCCCCTTGCCGAGATCGTGCACCAGGGCAGCAAATCGCACTTCAGGAAGCGGGCTGAGTCGGGCGGCCTGCTGCAAGACCATCATGGTATGCACGCCGGTATCGATTTCAGGATGAAACCGGTGCGGCTGCGGAACACCAAAGAGACACGCGATCTCCGGAAAAAGCCTTTCAAGCGCGCCGCAGCCGCGCAAGACCTCGAAAAAGCGTTCCGGAGAGGGTTCGGAAAGCGCGCGTGATGTCTCCTTCCAGACACGCTCCGGGACGAGGTAATCGACCTCGCCGCTGTCAACCATCTGTCGCATCAGTGCATTGGTTCCATGGCTGACGCGGAAACCGAACCGGGCAAAGCGTGCAGCAAAGCGCGCCACGCGCAGAATACGCACCGGGTCCTCACGGAAGGCCGGAGAGACATGACGCAGCAGTCCCTGGTCGAGATCTTCACGACCATCGAACGGATCGATCAGCGCGCCATCAGAGTCCATCGCCATCGCATTGATGGTCAGGTCACGACGGACCAGATCCTGTTCCAGCGTAACCCCGGGGTCTGTGTGGAAGGTGAAACCGCGATAGCCATGACCACTCTTGCGCTCGGTCCTTGCAAGCGCATACTCCTCACCTGTTTCAGGATGCAGGAAGACCGGAAAATCCTTTCCCACCGGCCTGTATCCGAGATCGATCATCTGCTGCGGTGTTGCTCCGACAACAACCCAGTCCTTCTCCTTCACCGGCAATCCGAGCAGGGTATCGCGCACCGCGCCACCGACCAGGTAGGTTTTCATGCGGCCGACTCCTGCTGCTGCGCCTCTTCCTGCTGCTGCAACTCCCACATGCCGGCATAATGTCCGGCTACCTGGAGCAGTGCCTGATGCGTGCCCTGCTCGATGACACGGCCATTCTCCATGACAATGATGCTGTCAGCATCGATGATCGTCGAAAGGCGATGCGCGATCACGAGCGTGGTGTGGCTACGGGAAACCTCCGAGAGTGTGAGCTGGATAGCCTGTTCGGTACGGCTGTCGAGGGACGA
>JARFQQ010000173.1 GCA_029287695.1 Gammaproteobacteria bacterium
ATCCGTACGGCAGTCATCAAGGATGAGACATTGCATATCCAGGCCGGTGCGGGAGTCGTGGCCGACTCGGTGCCCGATCTCGAGTGGAAAGAGACCATGAACAAGGGGCGTGCGATTTTCCGAGCCGTTGCAACTGCCGAGGCCGGCCTCGACAAGCTGAAGGAGGAGTGAACGATGCTGCTGATGATCGACAACTATGACTCCTTCACCTTCAACCTGGTGCAGTACTTTGGCGAACTCGGCGCGGACGTGCACGTCTTCCGTAACGATGAAATCACGGTCGACCAAATTGCCGGACTCAAGCCTGAATATCTCGTTATCTCGCCGGGGCCCTGCACGCCGCTCGAGGCGGGTATCTCGGTCGATGCAATCGAGCGCTTCGCCGGCGAGATTCCGATTCTCGGTGTCTGCCTCGGCCATCAGTCCATCGGCCAGGCATTTGGTGGCAGGATCGTTCGCGCACGTGAAGTCATGCACGGCAAGACATCGTCTGTCTATCATGCCGGCAGCGGCGTCTTCAGTGGCCTGCAGAGCCCGTTCGAAGCAACCCGCTACCACTCTCTCGTGATCGAAAAAGAGACGATTCCGGATTGTCTCGAGATCACCGCCTGGACCCGGGACGAGGGCGGTAACATGGATGAGATCATGGGTGTGCGCCATCGCGAAATGCCAATCCAGGGCGTGCAGTTCCACCCGGAGTCGATCCTGACACAGCATGGCCATGACCTGCTTGAAAACTTCCTGAAACAGACATAACACCAGCACCAGAAAAGCACCCGGCGCCACGGGGGGAGTAAATAGGATGGAAATGCCAGACGCGATCAACATGGTTCTCAACGAAACCGACCTCGACGAGGACGAGATGACCGGGGTCATGCGCACTATCATGACAGGCGGTGCGACACCGGCGCAGATTGGCGGTTTCCTTGTCGGGCTGCGTATGAAGGGCGAGACCGTCAGCGAGATTACGGCTGCGGCCCGTGTCATGCGTGAACTCGCCGAGAAGGTCGCTACCTGGCCGGACCACCTGGTTGACACCTGTGGAACGGGTGGCGATGCCTCGGGCACCTTCAACATCTCGACAGCCAGCGCCTTTGTCGCGGCGGGCGCCGGTGCACGTGTTGCCAAGCATGGCAATCGGTCGATCTCCTCGAAATCAGGCAGCGCCGATGTGCTTGAAGCAGCGGGTGTTCGGCTCGACATCTCGCCTGGACATGTGAGCCTCTGCCTGGAGCAGGTCGGTATCGGTTTCATGTTTGCACCGGCGCATCATGGCGCCATGAAACACGCCATCGGACCTCGTCGCGAGATGGGTGTGCGCACGATTTTCAATGTGCTCGGCCCCCTGACGAACCCTGCCGGTGCGCCGAACCAGGTTCTGGGTGTCTTCTCGAAAGAACTCGTCAAGCCCATGGCGCAGGTGCTCAAGAAGCTCGGCAGCCAGCATGTGATGGTCGTGCATGCCAAAGACGGACTTGACGAGATCAGTATCAATCGCAAGACATACGTCGCGGAACTTCTGAAAGGACACATCCGCGAATACAAAATCCGTCCCGGCGATTTCGCTATGGAGCGCGCTTCGCTCGATACGATCCGCGCCGAAAGCGTCGAAGACAGCCTGCGCATCATCAACGAGGTTCTGGATAACCGTCCCGGCCCGGCACGCGACATCGTTTGCCTCAATGCCGGTGCTGCCATCTATACAGCGGGCGTTGCTGCCTCTCTGGAGCAGGGTGTTGCACTGGCTTCGGATTCAATCACCAGTGGCAAGGCAAGAGAGAAGCTCCGGCAGCTTGTCGACCTGACCCGGAGTTTCGAACAAGCGGAATGAGCAAGATACCCGATATCCTCAAGAAGATCGTCGCGCGCAAGCACGAGGAGATCTCGGAACGCAGCGCCTCGGTGCCCATGGATGATCTGAAAGCCAGGCTCAAGCTCGCCGATGCCCCGCGTGGATTTGCAGATGCCATCCAGGCGAAGATCGATGCCGGAAAGTCAGGCGTCATCGCCGAAATCAAGAGAGCATCGCCCTCCAAAGGCGTGCTGCGCGGGGATTTCCGACCAGCCGACATTGCGCGCAGCTACGCGGCCAACGGCGCTGCCTGCCTTTCGGTGCTGACCGACATCGATTTTTTCCAGGGTAAAGACGCCTACCTGCAGGAGGCGAGAGCAGCCTGCAGCCTGCCTGTTATCCGCAAGGATTTCATTATCGACCCCTACCAGGTCTACGAGGCGCGCGCGATCAATGCCGACTGTATCCTGCTGATCGTCTCCTGTCTCGAGGACGCGCAGATGCTGGAACTCAACGACCTTGCGCACGAACTCGGCATGGATGTCCTCATCGAGGTGCATGATGCCGCCGAACTGGAACGTGCGCTTGCTGCCAACAACCGTCTCGTGGGGATCAATAACCGCAACCTGCGCACTTTCGACGTGAGTCTTGAAACCACGCTTTCTCTTCTCGACCGGATTCCGCAGGACCGGATCCTTGTCACCGAGAGCGGTATCCACACGCCGGAAGATGTGCGACTCATGCGCGAACACGATGTCAATGCCTTCCTTGTTGGCGAGGCATTCATGCGCGCCGAGGATCCCGGCATCAAACTTGCCCAGCTCTTTTCCTGACCTGGGTTCCTGCCCGTGCTTGCGCTCTCTATACAGAACCTCGAAAAGACCTACCGGAATGGTCACCATGCCCTCAAGGGAATCAATCTCGATGTCGAGGAGGGGGATTTCTTTGCGCTGCTCGGGCCGAACGGGGCTGGAAAGTCGACGGCAATCGGTATCATCTGTTCCCTCGTCAACAAGAGCGGAGGACGGGTCGAGGTCTTCGGTGATGACCTCGACATGAACCCGATGGCGGTCAAGCGTCATCTCGGGCTGGTGCCGCAGGAGTTCAATTTCAATCAGTGGGAACCGGTCGAGGAGATCCTTATCAACCAGGCCGGTTACCAGAGTATCCCGCGGAGCAGGGCGCGCAAGCGTGCCGACGAGATGCTCGTGCTACTCGATCTGTGGGACAAGCGACGCAGCCAGGCGCGGGAACTTTCGGGAGGCATGAAACGCCGCATGATGATCGCGCGCGCACTCATGCACGAGCCGCGCTTGCTGATCCTCGACGAACCAACAGCCGGCGTGGATATAGAGATTCGCCGCTCCATGTGGGAGTTTCTTTCCGAGATCAATGCACGCGGTACGACCATCATCCTCACGACGCACTATCTCGAGGAGGCGGAAAACCTCTGTCGCAATATCGCGATCATCGACGACGGCCGCATCGCGGAGATGAGCACCATGCACAAGTTGCTCTCCCAGCTGCACCAGGAAGTTTACGTACTCAACCTGGATAAACCGCTTCGGGAGCCTCTGCAGGTCGACGGATACGAGATAGGGCGGCGTGACGAGCAGACCCTCGAGGTGCTGGTTAAAAAGGAACACGGCCTCACTGATCTCTTCGCCAGGCTGGCCGGGAAAGGGATCAGGGTCACGAGCATGCGTAACAAGCAGAACCGGCTCGAACAGCTCTTTCTCGAGAAAACAGCAGCGGCGAAAACAGATGCGTAATGTCAATATCTGGACGCCGTTCCAGACCATTATCATCAAGGAATTCCGGCGCTTTATCCGCATCTGGGGGCAGACTGTCGTTCCGCCTGCCATGACCATGGCGCTCTATTTCATCATCTTCGGTCAGCTCATCGGTGAGCGCATCGGCGAGATGGATGGCTTCAAATATATCGACTTCATCGTACCCGGCCTGATTCTCATGGCGGTCATTACCAATTCCTATGCCAACGTCGTCTCGAGCTTTTTCCAGGCCAAGTACATGCGCAACATCGAGGAATTGTTGACAAGCCCGGTGCCGAACTGGGTGATCCTGGCCGGTTACGTTGGCGGTGGTGTGGCACGAGGCCTGACAGTCGGGTTGCTTGTGACCCTGGTGGCCATTTTCTTTACGGATATCAGGATCCACAGCTTCACGGTCTCGCTGGCAGTCTTTATTCTCACCTCGATCCTCTTCTCGCTGGCGGGTTTCATCAATGCCGTCTTCGCAAAGAGCTTCGACGATGTCTCCATTGTGCCAACCTTCGTCCTGACACCACTGACCTACCTCGGGGGTGTCTTCTACTCGATCCGGCTGCTGCCCGAGTTCTGGCAAACGGTCTCGCTCGCGAACCCTGTGCTGTACATGGTGAATGCTTTTCGCTATGGCCTGCTCGGGGTCACCGACATCAACCTCGCCGTTGCACTCGGAATCATCATCGGGTTTATCGTGATTCTGGGTGGTTTGAGTCTCTATCTGCTTGATCGGGGGATCGGGCTGAGAACCTGAGGTGCAACGCCTGCTGTTACTCAAACATTGTCATTGCGCAGGAGCGCCAGCGACTGTGGCAATCTGAACCCTGAGATCGCCACACCTTGCTGCGCAAGGTTCGCGATGACTGGATTGCGGCGGGTGCGCCGCGGCACCCTGCTTTCTTTTGCTTGCCCAAAAGAAAGTAGGCAAAGAAAAAGGCACCCTGCTAACGCGGCCTGCGGCTACTCTGCGCTTCGCATCCCCGTCAGGCGCTCGCCAACTCGCTACGCTCGAACACGCCTCGCTTGTCTTCTGCCAGGGACTGCGATGCTCGACGCGTTAGAAGGGAACCTTGGGTGGGCAATTCAACGTCTGTTGATATTTCCAACATTGCCATTACGAAGCAGCGTCAGCGACTGTGGCAACCCAGACCTT
>JARFQQ010000012.1 GCA_029287695.1 Gammaproteobacteria bacterium
CGAGAACCCGGTCGTTTTCATGAAAGCCTCGACCGCCCTGAATCACCCTGGTTCACCGATCTATCTGCCCAAGGCCTGCCGGCACGGGCCGGAGGTTGACTATGAAGCCGAGCTGGCTGTGGTGATCGGTAAAACTGCAAAAGACGTGCCGGCAGAGAGGGCGCTTGACTATGTGCTCGGCTATACCTGCGGTAACGATGTCTCGGCACGCCGCTGGCAAAAGCACGGGGGGGGAGGCCAGTGGGTACGTGGCAAGAGTTTCGACAGTTTCTGCCCGCTCGGACCGGTGCTGGTGACGGCGGATGAGATTCCAGACCCGCAGAAACTCGAAATTCGCTGCATTCTCAACAACAAGGTCATGCAAACCGGTAACACGGGCGACATGATCTTTTCTGTCGCTGAACTCATCGCCTTTCTGAGCGAGGACACCACGCTGCTTCCGGGCACTGTCATCATGACGGGCACCCCGCCAGGCGTCGGCTTTGCGCGTGATCCCCAGCTGTTTCTCAAGAGCGGGGATGTCGTGGAGGTCGAGATCGAGGATATCGGCCGACTCGTCAACACGATTGAATGACCTGCCTCGATTCACCCCCATGACAGCCGGACAGGGATAATCCACTGCCCCTCTGCGCCGGTAATCGGAAGCTGATTGACCGGTTTCTCGCCTGCTGCCCTGATTGATATCAATCACTATTCTGCGTCATCCGGCTTCCGCGGATCGATTCGCCTGCTATTGTTTCAATAAACAAATAACAAAAAACAATAAAAAACAGAGGGATAGTGCCTTATTGAAGTATTCCGGATTGATAAACCTATGAACAGAGTCGGTGACAAGGGCCAGATTCCGGTCGTTGTGACAAAGATGGTCCATTGTCACCGGGGCAATGCGCCCTGCGCGACTGTCATGGTTCTGCCGCTGCAAATGATGTCGACCCGGGGGGCGAACATATCCGGTTCGTCAGCATTCTAGAATGGCAACCAGGCGCCCTTCCCGAGTCCGCACCCGCCGCCCGGCATTGCATCATCCGGCGGTCCCGCATGAAGAAGTGCCTTCACTCGGACTTGCCGGCAACCTTGCGCGTATCTTCATCACATCGCCGCTTTCACCGATGCTGCTCGGGGCTTCTCTTTTCATCGGATTGATCGGACTGTTTCTGACGCCTCGCCAGGAGGATCCGGAGATCTCGGTTCCGATGATCGATATCTTCGTCCGTTACGAAGGTGCTTCTTCAGGCCAGGTCGCAAGCCTCGCGATCAATCCGCTGGAGCGCATGATGAGCGAGATACCGGGCGTCAAGCATATCTACTCCGCTTCGGAGCGTGAGCAGGGTATCGTGACCGTCAGGTTCGAGGTTGGTGAGAAAGTCGGGCCCTCGATCGTCAAGGTGCATGACAAAATCCAGTCGAATCTCGACAAGATCCCGCCCGGTGTCTCCATGCCGCTGGTACGCCCGAAAGGAATTGATGATGTCCCCATTCTGACCGTGACGCTCTGGTCGGAAGAGGAAGATGACCAGGTGTTGCGTATCCTTGCGACGGATGTTCTGCAACAGCTCAAGCAAGTCAGGAATACAGGGCAGGGCTTTGTCGTCGGTGGAAGATCCAGCGAGGTTCGGATCGAGGTTTCTCCCGAGGCGTTGGCAGGACATGGTGTCAGTCTGGACCAGATTGCCCGGACTGTACGCACGGCAAACATGGAGTCGACCAGCGGCAGTTTCGAGCGTGGCACCTACAGCTACAAGGTGACATCCGGCAGCTTCCTGAGAAATGCGAAGGATGTTGAACGCCTCGTTGTTGCCACCCAGGATGGCAACCCTGTCTATATCGCAGATATAGCGAGTGTGGTGAGTGGTCCCGAAGAGGCAAAAAGCATCGTTTCCTATATCAGCGGTCCGGCAGCCTCAGCGGATGCAGTGAAGACAGCGATTGCGCCTGCCGTCACTGTTGCGATTGCGAAAAAAGAGGGTTCCAACGGTGTGACCGTGGCCGAGGAGTTGATCGAAAAACTCCACGCAATGAAAGGCTCCATCATTCCTGCGAACGTCAATGTCGAGATCACACGGAACTACGGTGAGACGGCCAACGACAAGGTCAATGAGTTGCTTGCAGGACTGCTCGGTGCGGCAATTGCTGTAACGATTCTCTCTTTTGTCCTGATAGGCACCCGGCCGGCGATCGTCGTTGTTTCAATCATCCCTGTAGTCATCCTGATCACAATCTGGTCGGCCTGGGTATTCGGCTACACCATCAACCGGGTCAGCCTTTTTGCGCTGATCTTTTCAATCGGCATCCTGGTGGACGATGCCACGGTCGTCGTTGAGAACATCTTCCGGCGCTGGTTGCAGCGTGGCGAGACCAGCCGGGAGACGGCTATCGATGCCGTCCGCGAGGTCGGTAACCCGACTGTCATCGCCACACTCGCCATCGTGGCAGCATTACTGCCGATGGGACTGGTCAGCGGCATGATGGGACCCTACATGCTTCCCATACCGCTCTTCGGTTCGGTGGCCATGCTTTTCTCGCTGTTCGCGGCCTTCGTCTTCACGCCCTGGATGGCCTACCTGCTGCGTCCACAAATGGAAACGCTGCAGCGCGCCGAACTCCGTGAAAACAGGACGCAGAAGCTCATAGGCAGGATTTACACTCCTTTCATCCATCCGCTGGTCTATGGCTGGTTTGCACGCAAGCTCTTTCTTGTCGCGATCATCGTCGCCTTCTTCGCCGCCATCTCGCTGTTCTATACCCAGGCCGTGGCAGTGAAAATGCTGCCCTTCGATAACAAGCCGGAGTTCAACGTCGTCATCAACATGCCGGAGGGTACTTCGTTGCCGAATACGGCAAATGTCTCCCTGCAACTTGCCGAGGCGCTCCGGACCATTCCCGAGGTAACCGCGTTACAGAGTTATGTTGGCACGGCCTCGCCGTTCAATTTCAACGGCATGGTGAGGCATTACTATCTGCGCCAGAAAGCCTGGGAAGCCGACATCCAGGTGATGCTGCTGGACAAGGACGACAGAAGCCGCAGCAGCCATGAAATCGCCGAGGCCGCACGCGCACTGCTGACGCCGGTTGCGCAGAAGGCTGGCGCGAAGATCGCCATTGTCGAGATGCCACCAGGGCCTCCGGTACTGCAAACGATGGTTGCAGAAGTCTACGGACCAAGCCGGGAGACGAGGCAGCAGGTGGCCCGGGATATGGAGAGGATGTTCATTGAAGCACCGGGCCTCGTTGACGTCGATACCTATATGAGTGACGAGTCCATGCGCTGGCATTTCGACGTTGATATCGAGAAGGCGACCCGTCACGGTGTCTCTGTCGAGGCCATCAACCGCAATCTCGCCATGGCGATGGGAGGGGAGCGGCTGGGTGATGTCAAGACAGGCCGCATGCTGGAACCCACCTATCTTGCAATCCAGTTGCCGATGGAGATCCGTTCCGAACTCGCCAGACTCTACATCCTGCCAATCCAGATGGCCAACGGCGCTACCATTCCTCTCTCGGAGCTTGGCCGCTTTGTCGCGATTCAGGAGGATCAGGTCCTCTACCACAAGGACCTTCGGCCAATGGAGTACGTCGTCGGAGAAATGGAGGGCAAGCTCGGGGCGCCGATCTACGGCATGCTGGCCGTCGAGGAGCAACTGAACGGATATACGTCTCCCGACGGTGTGCAGATCAGTGGCACCCTGACGGGACCACCTGCCAGCGACCAGATGTCGGGTTTCGAGTGGAGCGGCGAGTGGGTCGTGACCTACGAAACCTTCCGGGATATGGGTATCGCCTTCGCGGCGGCGCTGGTACTGATTTTCATCCTGCTTGTCTGGGAATTCGGCAACTATATTCATCCGGCCATCATCATGGCCCCCATTCCGCTCACGCTGATCGGCATTGTCCCGGGACACTGGATCATGGATGCCGAGTTTACAGCGACATCGATGATCGGTTTTATCGCCCTGGCGGGTATCGAGGTGCGCAATTCCATTTTGCTGGTCGATTTCGCGCGTAATGAAGTCAGCCGCGGTGTCTCATTCAAGGATGCCGTCATCGAAGCCGGCAAGATTCGGATGCGGCCGATTTGGGTGACGACCCTGACGCTGATGGCCGGGGCATTCGCGATTCTTTTCGATCCCATCTTCGAGGGCATGGCGATCTCTCTTCTGTTCGGGCCGATCATCGCCGTCCCGCTGACCATGCTTGTCGTGCCACTGGGTTGTGTATCGGCGTGCAAGGCATTCATCACACCGAAGAAGGAGGATGACACAACGCTGCAGGATATCGAGGATGGCGAGGCTTGCGAGTTTGTCGAAAAGCCCTGATTGGGGGCTGCCCGAAGCCTGATGATTCGGTAGAATTACACTTTTTTTCCGGCCAAAATAGTCGGTTTTCAGCAATTTGAGGGCGAAGTCTATGCAACCACTGGTTGGCATCATCATGGGGTCTGTTTCCGACTGGGAGACGATGTCGCACGCGACAGACAAGCTCACAGAGCTCGGTGTGCCCTACGAAGTCGAGGTAGTCTCCGCGCACCGCACGCCGGACAAGCTGTTCGCCTACGCAGAGGAGGCAGCCGGGCGCGGTATCGAGGTGATTATCGCCGGGGCGGGGGGAGCAGCACATCTGCCGGGCATGACAGCTGCGAAAACCTCGCTGCCCGTGCTTGGTGTTCCCGTGCAGTCGAAAGCGCTCAGTGGCATGGACTCGCTGCTTTCGATCGCCCAGATGCCCGCCGGCATCCCGGTAGGAACCCTTGCGATCGGCAAGGCCGGAGCCGCCAACGCTGCGCTGCTGGCAGCCGCCATCCTCGGTAACAAGTACCCTGAAACACGCGAGGCACTTGATCGTTTTCGCGATCAGCAGACCGAGGCCGTGCTCTCGCGTCCGGATCCGAGGGTCGCCACCTGATGGTCGTCGGGATCCTCGGCGGCGGACAGCTGGCGCGCATGCTCGCGCTGGCCGGGCATCCCCTGGGGATCCGCTGCGTGGTTCTCGATCCTGCAGATGACGCCTGTTCTGCGCCTGTCGCACGGCATCTTCATGGTGCATTCGATGACCGGGTTCTGCTCGACGAACTCGCCGACTCGGTCGATGTCATCACCTACGAATTCGAGAATGTGTCACTCGAGAGTTTGCGGTATCTCTCCTCGAGGGTTCCTGTCTATCCGCCTGTTGCTGCGCTCGAGGCGACCCAGGACAGGCTCGACGAAAAGAATCTCTTTCGTGAACTCGGCATCGAGACGCCGGACTTTCTGCCGGTTTCCAGCCAGGAGGAACTCGAGAGCGCTGTCGGCAGGATTGGACTGCCCTCGGTTCTCAAGACGCGTCGCATGGGATACGACGGCAAGGGGCAGATTGTGCTCAAGGAGGCTGCCGATGTCGCAGGCGCCTGGGAGCAGCTCGGAGGCGTGCCTGCGATTCTCGAGGCCTTTGTCCCGTTCGACCGCGAAGTCTCCGGTATCGTCGTGCGCTCGATCGAAGGGGAGATCTCCGCCTGGTCCCTCACGGAAAACATTCATGCTGACGGCATCCTGAAGCTGGCAACCAGCAAGCCGCATGACCCGGTCAAGCCAATCGCCCTGGATTTCGCCACTCGCCTGCTGGAGCATCTCGACTATGTCGGTGTGCTTGCGCTAGAGTGTTTTCAGATCGGTGACAGGCTGCTGGCCAACGAGTTTGCACCCCGGGTACACAACTCGGGCCACTGGACCATCGAGGGCGCAGAGACCAGCCAGTTCGAAAATCACCTGCGTGCTGTCGCAGGCGTCGTGCCGGGTTCAACCGAGCCGCTCGGGCACTCGGTGATGCTCAACTGCATTGGCGAAATGCCGCCACTGGCGAGCGTCATGAGAATCAGGGGTGCGCACATGCATGATTATGCCAAGGAGCCCAGGTCCGGCCGCAAGGTGGGCCATATCACGGTGCGAACAGCTGATGCGGATTACCTGCGGCAGGTGACGGCCGATCTTTGCGACTTGCAGAAGTCCGGTTGTCGTTGATAATTACTTCATAGAGCCTGATTCAAGAGGGTGTGAACCGGAATGGCGTCGATCAAAATCAAACGCGAGCACTCGCTGTCGCATGACGAAGTCCTCAGGGCAGTGCAGAATCTTGCCGATGAACTCGCCGAAAAGCTCGATGCAGACTACGAGTGGGAAGGTGACAATCTGAGCTTCAAGCGTTCCGGCGCCAGCGGCAAGGTCTGCGTCAGCAAGCAGGATCTCCAGGTCGATATCAAGCTCGGTATGCTCCTGACACCTCTGAAGGGCAAGATCGAACAGACGGTCAACGACTATCTCGACGAAAATCTTGCCTGACCAATACGGCGGTCATTGACCGCCATCACTTTTGTTTTGCTCCAAAACTCTCTAGTCTGGAAAACACGCACAGACACGGGGCATTTTCGTGACTTCCGGACAAGTCAGAGACGAACAGCAGTTTTCAGCTGACTACCCCAGCCCTCCGCATACACTGAGTGCCGCGCAGACTGCCGAGCTGTTGCAGGTCAAGCCCGCCCATGGCCTCGATACGAATGAGGCCACAGAACGCTATCGCCGTTTTGGCCCCAACAGCATTCGCGAAAGCGAGCAGCGAGGCTTTCTTTACAAGCTGCTGATGCAGTTCAGGGATGTCATGATCCTCGTGTTGCTCGCCGCCGCAGCCATTGCAGGTGCAATCGGGGAAACAAGCGATACCGTCGTGATTCTCCTGATCGTGCTGCTCAATGCAATCATTGGCGCCGTACAGGAGTACAGGGCCGAGCAGGCGGTCGCTGCGCTGAAAAAGATGACCGAGCCTGATGCGCGCGTTCGCCGGGGTGGCCATTTTCACACAGTACCATCCGAGGAGGTCGTGCCGGGCGATATCGTGCTCGTCGAGGCCGGCAACGTGGTGCCCTCTGACCTGCGTCTCTTTGAAACTGTGGATTGCCAGGTCGACGAATCGGCACTGACCGGTGAATCCACCACGGTCGACAAGCAGACGGACAGACTCGATGTCGAAGACCTGCTCGCTGCTGATCGTACGAACATGGCTTTCAAGGGCACCAATGTTACGCGCGGGCGGGCACTGGGTGTCGCGGTTGCCACCGGCGACAGGACAGAAATCGGTCGGATCGCCGCGTTGCTGAGGGAGCATGAAAAGCAGCCCACGCCGCTGCAGGCGCGTCTCGGACGTTTCAGCAAGCGACTTGCTGTTGCCGTGATCATGATCGCCCTGGTTGTCTTCATTGCGGGGCTGGTGCGCGGAGAGGAGCTGTTGCTGATGTTGTTGACCTCGGTGAGCCTTGCCGTGGCGGCGATCCCCGAAGCCCTGCCGGCCGTCATCACGATCGCCCTCGCGCTGGGCGCAAAGAAGATGGGTCTGCACAATGCGCTCATGCGGCGTTTGCCGACTGTCGAAACGCTCGGATCCGTGACCTGGATCTGTTCCGACAAGACCGGCACCCTGACGACCAACGAGATGCGTCTTGAGCTGCTGCATGCCGCAGGTACCGACGCTTCCAGTCTGAGCGAAACGGATAACACAGCTCCGCTGTGGCAGTTGCTTGGCAAGGCGCTGGCGTTGAGTACGGATGTGACACTCGATCTGAAGGGCAGGGCAGTTGGCGATCCGACGGAGATCGCGCTCTATCTCGGGGCGCTCGATGGCGAGTTCATCAAGGATGATCTCGAACAGGAGCATCCGCGTCTCGCCGAACTGCCATTCGAGTCGGAGCGGCGCCGGATGACAACCCTGCATGATGACCATGGTCGCGTGCTCTCCTTCACCAAGGGGGCGCCCGAGGCCGTCTTGCCTGTCTGCTCCAGCCAGTTGGCAGTTGACGGTTCCGAAGAGCCTCTCTCCGAAGCGCTCCATGCCGAGGCGGAGAGAATGGCGGCAGAGGGTTACCGCGTCCTCGCGATTGCCTGCCGGCGATTCGACTCGGTCCCCGGGACACTGCGTTCCGGGGAAATCGAGAGCGGGATGCAGTTTCTCGGACTCGTCGGCCTGATCGACCCGCCGCGTCCCGAGGCATTGAAGGCCGTCAGGGACTGTCGCACTGCAGGCATCCATCCCGTCATGATCACGGGCGATCACCCGGGCACGGCACGCGCCATCGCGAAAAGGCTCGAGATTCCCTCGGACGGGGTCATGACAGGCGCGGAGATGGCAGACCTCGATGATGAAGAGCTCGCACTGCGGGTGAAAGGGATTTCCGTCTATGCGCGCGTTTCACCCGAGCAGAAAATCAAGATCGTCAAGGCGCTGCAGGCGCATGGCGAGTATGTCGCCATGACAGGAGACGGCGTCAACGATGCGCCGGCGCTCAAGCGAGCAAATATCGGCATTGCGATGGGGCAGAAGGGGACGGACGTTGCGCGCGAGGCAAGCGATATGGTGCTCATGGATGACAACTTCGCCACTATCGTGCGTGCGGTCAGAGAGGGACGCCGGATCTTCGACAACATCCGCAAGTTCATCAAGTACACCATGACAAGCAATTCGGGCGAAGTCTGGACGCTCTTCCTCGCACCTTTTCTTGGCCTCCCGCTTCCGCTTGTTCCTGTGCAGATTCTCTGGATCAATCTTGTGACAGACGGGTTGCCGGGTCTGGCCATGTCACTCGAGCCGCAGGAAAAAAACATCATGCAGCGGCCACCAAGACCACCCGAGGAGAGGATTTTCGCTCACGGGATGTGGCAGCACATGCTCTGGGTCGGCTTGCTCATCGGGGGGCTGTCGCTTGGCGCGCAGGCCTGGGCATGGCATGGCGGTTCGGAGAACTGGCAGACGATCGTCTTTACCGTGCTGACTTTTTCCCAGCTTGCCCATGCACTCGTCATTCGTTCAGAGACAGAATCACTCTTTTCAATCGGTCTCTTCAGTAATCCGCAACTGCTGCTCGCTATTTTGCTGACGGTTGTTTTACAGCTGGTCGTGATTTACGTGCCCTTCTTCAACGATATTTTCCAGACATCGCCTCTGGCGATGCACGAGTTGCTCGTCTGTTTCCTGTTGCCGCTGGTTGTTTTCGTGCTTGTGGAGTTGGAGAAACTCGCCAGCAGGAGAGGCTGGCTCTATGATTTCAACAGGTGAAGCCGGGCAATCCACGCCCTCTTTTCAAGCTGTCATAAAAGATTCATCAAGGATATCTGGCTTTTTTCGCCAGCATTCATGGATAGATTGCGTTTTGTCATGTCGGCTCACTGGCGTGAAAAGCATATAGAACATATATTTCTGTATATGAGACCATCACGGGAATGTCTGCCCTTGATGATATTTACAGTCGGGCAATGCAATCTGGAGAATGACATGGCAACGAGAAAGAAGGCAGCGAAGAAAAAGGCAGCAAAAAAATCGGTGCGGAAAGAGAAGGCTGCAGTCGCAAAGGTCCTGGATCAGCTCGAGTCGACCGCCGGTGATGTGCTGGATGAAGTCATGCAGGTTGTCTCTGTCGTCACAGACAAGGTGTCTGATGTCGCAGGCGACGCTGCTGGCAAAACCATGACAGCGTCCGAAAAACCTGTCGAGCTCCTGAAGTCCGTGCTTGCCGAGGTGATGGAACTCGGAGAATCCTCGGTCAAGGTGATCGGAAACAAGTTCGATGACCTGCGCGCCTCTATCATGGAATCCGAAGAGGAGATCGAG
>JARFQQ010000014.1 GCA_029287695.1 Gammaproteobacteria bacterium
TTTTCAAGCCGCCGGCTGACATCGAGGGACTTGGACCAGTCTTTCTCGTGCTGGTAGATGAGCTTGAGGTTCGTCAATGCCGGTTTGAGCAGTTTCCGGTTCTCGACGAGTTCCTCGAACAACCCCTCGGCCCGGTCCAGCAGTCCCGCACTCATGTAGTCGCTGGCAAGCGCCAGCAGCGCCTGGGCGCGCTGTTCCGCAGAGAGCGTCTGGCGAGCAATGAGGTTCTGGTGAATACGAATCGCGCGGTCGACCTCGCCACGCCGACGGAAGAGGCCACCGAGCGCCAGGTGCATCTCGACGGTCTCGCTGTTGACCTCGAGCATGCGCACGAAGACATCGATGGCCTTGTCTGGCTGTTCGTTGATGAGATAGTTCAGGCCACGGTAATACTCGGAGTCCATCTCGGAAGCCGCGAGGCGCTCCTTCTCCTTCTGCATGGAGCGCCGGGCCGCCCACCAGCCCGAAGCCGCGGCAACAGGCAGGAGCAGGATCAGCAGTTCCTGCATGTCTGCCCCGCATCGGCAGGTGAAGAGGACCCGGCTGACACCCGGTCAGCCCGTTCCCGGGAGGAGATGGCTGGCAGCTTGATCGGCAAGAGAAGGGCTCCGGAAAAGATATTGCGGCTAGTTTATCAAGGCTTGCAGGGTGAAGCATCAGCCATACAGGCAGGCCGATTTCATCACAAGACCGCGGTTTGAATTGCCGGCGTCGCTGTTTACACTGCTTTCAATAAAACCACGGGAAAGAATCATGCAGGAACTCAACAACAGGGTCGTCATCATCACGGGCGCCGCCGGAAACCTCGGCAGCACCACGGCAGCCGTTTTTGGTGCCCGGGGCGCCAGGGTCGTCCTTGTCGATATCGACCAGCAGCGTCTCGAGGAGGCGCAGAAACAGCTGCCCGATGGTGTCGAGTCAACGGTCATCGAGACCAACCTCCTCGAGCAGGCCTCGGTGGATGCCATGGCTGAAGCCGTGGTCGCGAAATACGGAACCATCGACATCATCGCCAATATCGCCGGCGGCTTCACCATGGGCCCGCAAGTCCACAAGACATCGGACAAGGAGTGGGACTTCATGATGGACCTCAACGTGCGTTCCATCTTTCATACCTCCCGTGCCGTAATCCCTGTGATGCAGGAAAATGGCGGCGGCCGCATCGTCAACATCTCGGCGCGCGCCGCGCGCGAAGGCAAGGCTAAGATGGGCGCCTACTGCGCTTCTAAGGCGGCCGTGATCACGCTGACCGAATCGCTGGCCGCCGAACACAAGTTCGAGGGCATCAATGTCAACTGCATCCTGCCGGGCACGATCGATACCCCGCGCAACCGCGAGGAGATGCCCGACGCCGATCATGACAAGTGGGTGCCGACAGAGGCGCTTGCCGATGTCATTCTTTTCCTCTGTTCCGATGCGAGCCGCTGCGTGACTGGCGCCGCGATCCCGGTCTTCGGCCAGAGCTGACTGCGTTGAAGCGCGGCCTGGAGTTCGACACGGACCGGGGCGCCGGCAAGACGCTTGCACAGGTGTTGCGGGTCTATACCAATACCGCCTACCCGCAGAACGGTTCGGAATGCTCCCAGGCAACCCGCGCCGCCCTGATCCAGCTCGCGGAACAGATCGCGCTCGCAGGCGAGGAGTCGAGGCCCGTGCAGCTGCAGCGTCGCCAGCTGCCGACACTGCGCACGGCTATCGAATGGTATTTCTCCGAGGTCCAGAAAGAGATGACGCCCGTCCGCGACGCACTGCTCCAACGACTCCGGCAGTAGCAGCACCGGATTCCGGCGCCGCTGCCCCCTCTTCCCGCAGAGAGCATGTCCGGGTGCTTTTTTTCTTTATGCTGCAAGATTTCCGGTCCGCCGGAGGTCTTTTAGTTCACAAGCCGAGAAAAGGCTGCCAACAACCACCAACAGAAGATGATGGCCAAACAGAAACGATTCGAACAGCTCGTGCAGCGCTACTCGACGGACATGTTCCGCTACGCTCTCTGGCTCTGCGGCAACAGGGAGATCGCCGAGGATCTCGTCCAGGAGGCATTCACCCGGGCATGGAAAAACCTGCACCAGCTCAAGGACGGCAACAAGGAGAAAGCCTGGCTCATGACCATACTGCGCAACGAGAATGCACGGCGCTTTCAGCGGGTTCAGCCCGATCTCGTGGATATCGAGGACCACGCCTGGTCAATGAGCGCCGACAGCGGCCTCGAACCCGAAGAGCAGATGGAGCGCCGCATCCTCAGAAAGGCGATGCTGGATCTCGAAGAGGAGTACCGGGAGCCCCTGATCATGCAGGTCATTCACGGCTTCAGCTGCCGCGAGATCGCCGAGACACTCGAATTGACAGAGAACGCGGTCATGACGCGCATTTTCAGGGCCAAGCAGAAAGTAAAAGAGGCATTGACTGAACAAACTGCATCAGCGATGGCGAGGTTGTAACCATGAACGAACTTGAATTCAGAAAACGCTGCATCATCAATCCGGATGATTCCGATCCCGATTTTCAATCGGCGCTCGAGAATGACGATTACCGGCGCGTTCAGGCGGAGTGCGCCGACTTTGACGAGAAGCTCTCCGGAGCGCTCAGGGTCCCCGCACCGGAAGGGCTGCAGGATCGCATCCTCGCGGCCAATCGCCAGCCGTCATTCCTTGCGCGCTGGAAGAAAAAGCTCGCTGCCCTGACCAGTCTCATCGTCACACTGGTGCTGGGCCTGACACTGCTGCTGCGCCCGCAACTCGCGCTTTCGGACATGGTCATCGAGCATCTCTACCACGACATGGCCGTCATGTATTCGCGCGACGTCATCCGGGAAGAACAGGTCGACGAGATCGTGTCACACTTCGGTGCCGACCTGGAATCCAGTCTTGTCGGTATCATCCGCTTCATCGAGGACTGCCGCTTCGCGGATCAAAGGAAGGGGATTCACCTCGTCTACGACGGCCAGAGCGGTCCGGTGACTGTCTTCTACATACCGCATCGCCAGATCGACCGCATGCAGGCGATTGGCAAGGAGGAGTTCCAGGGCATCATCTTCCCTCACCATGATGGCACGATGGCCATCGTCGGGGTCATCGGCGAAGATATCAACAGCCAGAAGAGCAAGGTCGAGGCTGCGTTCAACTGGGACCAGGCATCCGGCAAAAGCTGAGAGCAACCCCGGAAAAAAGCCGGCGCATCGCGCGCCGGCTTTCTTTTTACCGGTTAACCCGGATCAGCTGACGGATGCCGAAACGACATCGGCGATCTGTCGCGACAGGCGCTCGACCTGCTCGCTCCGGGTTCCCTCGACCATGACGCGAATCAGCGGCTCCGTTCCCGACGGCCGCAACAGGACCCTCCCCTCGGCGCCGAGATCGGCCTCTGCATCCCTGACGGCCGCCATGACCGCTTCGAGCTGCATCACATCGCGCGCAATCGCGTTACCCAGCGAGACATTGATGAGTATCTGGGGACACTTTTCGACGCCGTTTACGAGCTCGTCCAGCGGCTGCCCTGTCTGCGCGACTTCCGCAATCACCTGCAACGCCGAGATGATGCCGTCGCCGGTCGAGGTGCGGTCCAGACAGATGATATGGCCGGAAGGCTCGCCACCGAGGTTCCACTGGTTCTGCAGGAGACGCTCGATGATATAGCGGTCACCGACATCGGTCCGGTCGAGTCCGACACCCAGTTCCCTGAGTGCCAGCTCGAGACCGAGATTGGTCATCAGGGTGCCGACGACATTGCCGCGCAGCGTCTTTTCGCGCAGGCGTGCCCTGGCAATGACGTAGAGGATGTCATCGCCATCCACAAGCCGGCCATTCGCATCGACGAGCAGGACACGGTCGCCATCGCCGTCGAGCGCGATGCCAAGGTCCGCCTTTTCCTCGATCACACGCGCCTGCAGCAGTTCCGGATGCGTGGAGCCAACACCGTCGTTGATATTGAGTCCGTCGGGGTCGGCGCCGATCGCGACGACTTTCGCACCGAGCTCGGTAAACACCTCTGGCGCGATGTGATAGGTGGCGCCATGGGCGCAGTCGAGGACGATTTTCATGCCCTTGAGGCTCGTCGAGACGGGAATACTGCTCTTGCAGAACTCGATGTACCGGCCAGCGGCATCGTCGATGCGGCGCGCGCGCCCGATCGACTCGGATTCGATTGTCTTCATCGGCTTGTCGAGTTCGTTCTCGATGGCCAGCTCGACCTCGTCGGGAAGTTTCTGACCGGTACCCGAGAAGAACTTGATGCCGTTATCGTAGTAAGGGTTATGCGAGGCACTGATGACAATCCCGGCACGCGCATGAAATGTCTGGGTCAGGTAGGCAATACCGGGGGTCGGCATGGGACCGGTCAGCAGCACGTTCATGCCGGATGCCGCGAGCCCCGCCTCGAGGGCCGATTCGAACATGTAGCCCGAGATACGCGTATCCTTGCCGATCAGCACGCTGCCACCGGACTTGCCGAGCACGCGCCCGGCCGCCCAGCCGAGTTTGAGCACGAACTCGGGCGTGACCTTGTCCTCGCCGACCTTGCCGCGTATGCCATCGGTTCCAAAATATCTTCTTGTCATCAGAGCAGAGCCTCTACAATTTTCAATGCGTCCACGGTTTCCCGGACATCGTGTACGCGCAGGATGCTGGCGCCTTGCATGGCGGCAATGACAGCTGCTGCAACCGAGCCATGCAGGCGTCGATCGACAGGTGCCTCGCCAAGCAGCTGGCCGATCATGGACTTGCGCGAAATGCCGACGAGCAGCGGATAGCCCTCCCCGGCAAGCTGGCCGATATTCTTCAGCAAGGCGATGTTTTGTTCAAGCATCTTGCCAAAACCGAAACCCGGATCCAGCAGGATACGCGAGGAGGCGATACCACCCTTCTCACAGACCGATGCGCGCTCGAGCAGAAAATCCCTGACCTCGCTGACGACATCCCCGTAATGCGGATTCTTCTGCATGGTACGCGGCTCGCCCTGCATGTGCATCAGGCAAACGGCGACATTGCCTGCGTCACTGACGGCCTCTATAGCGCCTTTCGAGCGCAGAGCCATAACATCGTTGATCATGCCGGCTCCGGCGCCGATCGCTGCGCGCATCACCTCGGGTTTACTGGTATCAACGGAGACGGGCACGGGCAGTTCGGCAACAACGGCCTCGACGACAGGCATGACGCGATCGAGTTCCTGCTGCACGGTCACTGCCTGCGCACCCGGACGCGTCGACTCGCCTCCGATGTCGATGATCGCAGCACCCTGCTTAACCATCGCGAGCGCATGCCGGACAGCGCTGTCGCAATCGTTGAAGCGGCCTCCGTCGGAGAAAGAGTCCGGTGTCAGATTGAGAATGCCCATCACGGCCGGTGACGAGAGATCGAGGAAGAATTTGCCGCAGGTAATTTCC